>CAKPKQ010000001.1 GCA_934167305.1 uncultured Clostridia bacterium
TTAGACTTAGGACATTATGAACGTTTTACAGATGAAAATTTAACAAAATATTCTTCTGTAACAACAGGAAGAATATATTCAGAAGTAATTGAAAGAGAAAGAAAAGGAGATTACTTAGGAAAAACAGTACAAGTTATACCACATATTACAAATGCTATAAAAGAAAAAGTATATAAATTTGAAAATACAGATGTAGATATAGTAATAACAGAAATAGGCGGAACTGTTGGAGATATTGAAAGCTTACCTTTTTTAGAAGCTATTAGGCAAATAGGAATAGAAAGAAATGAAGAAGATGTTGCATATATTCATGTAACTTTATTACCATATATTTATGGATCAAATGAGCTAAAATCAAAACCAACACAACATTCAGTAAAAGAATTACAATCAATAGGCATAAAGCCAGACATGTTAGTTTGTAGAGCAGAACAAGAAATAGATGAAAACTTAAAACAGAAAATTGCATTATTCTGTAATGTAAAAAAGCAAGATGTAATACAAAATAAAACAGTAGAAAACTTATACGAAGTACCGTTAATGCTAGAAAAAGAAGGCTTAGCAAGTAGAATTTGTGAAAAATTAAAATTAAGAGATATACCAAATAATTTGAGCTGGGAAGAATTAATAAAAAATATTAAAAACCTAAAAGATGAAAATGTAAATATTGCAATAGTTGGAAAATATGTAAAATTAGAAGATTCATATTTATCAATTGCAGAAAGTATTAAACATGGTGGATTTGCAAATGGCTGTAAAGTACATATAGACTTTATAGACTGTGAAAAGGTAACTAAAGAAAATGCAAAAGAAATGCTTGGAAAATACAATGGAGTAATTGTACCAGGTGGTTTTGGAAACAGAGGAATAGAAGGAAAAATAGCAACAATACAATATGTAAGAGAAAACAATATTCCGTTTCTAGGAATATGTTTAGGAATGCAAATGGCAGTTGTGGAATTTGCAAGAAATGTATTAGGTTACAAAGATGCAAATTCAGAAGAATTTGATGAGGCAAGTACATGCAAAGTAATTCATATTATGGAACATCAAATTCATATTGCCAACAAAGGTGGAACAATGAGATTAGGTGCATATCCATGTAATATATTGAAAAATACTCTAGCCGAAAAAGTATATAAAACAAATAAAATATCAGAAAGACATAGACATCGTTTTGAATATAACAACAAATATAGAGAAGAAATGGAAAAAGCAGGTTTAATTTGTTCAGGATTATCACCAGATGGAAACTTAGTTGAAATTGTAGAGCTAAAAAATCATCCATATTTTATAGCATCACAATTTCATCCAGAGTTCAAATCAAGACCAGACAAACCACATCCATTATTTGTGAATTTAATAAAAGCAGCAAAAGCAAATGTGAATAATGTGTGAAAAATTAAATAGTGTACTTGACATTTTATATAAATGGGTATAAAGTATTAGCAGTCTTAAATAAAGACTGCTAATTTTATTATATGCGATTAAAAAAGAAAGAAGGCGTGAGCAAAAATTCTAAAAAATAAAAATTAGCATATAATAAAATGATTGATAAGGAGGTAATTTTCATGTTAAAACCAATTGGAGACAGAATTGTTGTTAAAATGTTAGAAAAAGAAGAGACAACTAAAAGTGGAATTATTTTAGCTGGAAAATCAGAAGAAAAATCTCAAATTGCTGAGGTTATAAAAGTAGGAGACGGAACAAATTCAGAAGGAAAAAAAGTTGAAATGGTTATAAAAGAAGGAGATAAAGTAGTTTTAAACCAATATGCTGGAACTACTGTTAAAATTGACGGGGAAGAATTAATTATAGTTAAATATAATGATATATTAGCTATAGTTGAATAGAGAGGAGATAATTAAAATGTCAAAAGAAATTAAATTTGGTGAAGATGCCAGAAAAAGCCTATTAAACGGCGTAAATAAATTAGCTGATACTGTAAAAGTAACATTAGGACCAAAAGGAAGAAATGTTGTACTAGACAAAAAATTTGGAGCACCACTAATTACAAATGATGGTGTAACAATTGCTAAAGAAATAGAACTAGATGACCCATTTGAAAATATGGGAGCACAAATAGTAAAAGAAGTATCTATAAAAACAAATGACGTTGCTGGAGATGGAACAACAACAGCTATGGTATTAGCACAAAACATGATTCGTGAAGGTGTAAAAAATGTAGCAGCTGGTGGAGACCCAATGGCTATAAAAAGAGGTATGGATAAAGCTGTAGTTTCAGCAGTAGATGCTTTAAAAGAAATTAGTGTTGAAGTAAGCGGAAAAGAAGATATTGCAAGAGTTGCAAGTATTTCTGCAAATAACCCAGAAGTCGGAGAACTTATTTCAGAAGCAATGGAAAAAGTATCTAAAGATGGAGTTATTACAATTGAAGAATCTAAGACATCACAAACAGAACTTGACGTTGTAGAAGGAATGCAATTTAATAAAGGATATGTATCACCATATATGGTAACAGATACAGAAAAAATGGAAGCCGTTATAGATAACCCATATATACTTATTACAGATAAAAAAATAAGCAATATTCAAGAAATACTACCATTACTTGAAAGCTTAATGCAACAATCTGGCAAACTTGTAATTATATGTGATGATATAGAAGGAGAAGCATTATCAACATTAATTTTAAACAAACTAAGAGGAGTTATAAATGTAGTAGCTGTTAAAGCACCTGGCTATGGTGACAAAAGAAAACAAATGCTAGAAGATATTGCAATATTAACAGGTGGAGAAGTTATTACATCAGATTTAGCACTAGAACTAAAAGATACAACAATTGAGCAATTAGGTAGAGCAAGACAAATAAAAGTACAAAAAGAAAACACAATTATAGTAGATGGAATGGGAGATAAACAAGAAATTGCAAAACGTGTAGCTTTATTAAAATCTCAAATTGCAGAAGAAAAGAGTGAATTTGAAAAAGAAAACTTACAAGAACGTTTAGCAAAGATAGCAGGAGGAGTTGCCGTAATTGGTGTTGGAGCTGCTACTGAAGTTGAAATGAAAGATAGAAAATTAAGAATAGAAGATGCTTTATCTGCTACAAAAGCAGCAGTTGAAGAAGGTATAGTACCTGGTGGTGGAACAGCATATATTGATATTTTACCAAAAGTTACAGAAGTAGTTGAACAATTACAAGGAGACGAAAAAATTGGTGGTAAAATAATTTTAAGAGCGCTAGAAGAGCCAACAAGACAAATTTCAATAAATGCAGGTTTAGAGCCATCTGTAATACTAGAAAAAGTTAAAAACAGTCCAGTAGGTGTAGGATTTAATGCACAAACAGATGAATATGTAGACATGAAAAAAGCAGGAATTGTAGACCCTACAAAAGTTTCAAGAAGTGCACTTCAAAATGCAGTATCAATAGCATCAATGATATTAACAACAGAAAGTTTAGTAACAGATAAAAAAGAAGCAAATAGTTGTAAATGTTCAGACCACGAGCCAACGGGAATGGACGGAATGTATTAAAAATAAAGAAGTGAGCGAAATAATCACATTTCGCTCACTTCTTTTATGGAACTATAAAATATTAACCTTGACATATATGTTATAATATTCTAAGTAATAATAGAAAGAGGAATTATATGAAAACAGTAGCGTTTTGTACTTTAGGATGTAAAGTAAATCAATATGAAACAAATGCAATGATGCAAAAAATGATTGAAGCAGGTTATGAAGTAGTAGACTTTGAAACAAAAGCAGATATTTATATTATAAATACATGCACAGTAACAAATATGGCAGATAAAAAATCAAGACAAATGTTAAGAAGAGTAAAGGAAATAAATCCAGAAGCCATTTTAGTTGCTGTTGGTTGTTATGCGCAAGTAGCAAAAGAAAAACTAGAGCAAATACCAGAAATTGATTTAATACTTGGAATAAATGAAAAAAATGATATTGTAAAATACGTAGAACAAGCTAGTAAGAATACATATGTATCAGATGTATTACATCAAACTGAGTTCTTAGATTTTGGAGATGTTACATATACAGAAAAAACAAGAGCAGTAATAAAAGTACAAGATGGATGTAATCAGTTTTGTTCATATTGTATAATTCCTTATGCAAGGGGACGTATTAGAAGCAGAAAGCCAGAAAGCGTAATAAAAGAAATTACAGATGTTGCAAAAGAAGGCATAAAAGAAGTAGTTATAACAGGTATACATATAGCATCTTATGGAAAAGACTTTAATATGGAACCAGAGTATAGGTTAATTGACTTATTAGAAGAAATTCAAAAAGTAGACGGAATACAAAGAATACGTTTAGGTTCATTAGAACCAACACTAATAACAGAAGAATTTGTAGAAAGACTTAAAAAACTTCCAAAAATATGTGACCACTTTCATTTATCATTACAAAGTGGATGTGATGAAACATTAAAAAGAATGAATAGAAAATATACAACAGATCAATTTAGACATGTAGTAGAATTGCTTAGAAATGCATATCCAGAAGTACATTTAACAACAGATGTTATAGTTGGGTTCCCAGGAGAAACAGAAGAGGAATTTAACAAGACTTATGAGTTCTTAAAAGAAATAAAATTTTATAAAATGCATGTGTTTAAGTATTCACCAAGAAGCGGAACAGTTGCAGCTAAAATGCCTAATCAAATAGATGGAAATATAAAAGAAGAAAGAAGCAATAAACTAATAGAATTATCAGATAAAAATGAGAAAGAATATAATCAAAAATACATAGGCAAAGAAGTAGAAGTACTATTAGAAGAAAGAGAAGGAGAATATTTAAAAGGACATACTACAAACTATATGGTAGTAAAAATGAAAACTAGCGAAAATCTTGAAAACACAATACAAAAAATAATAGTACAATAAATTGAAAAAAGCTAGAATATTAGAGAAATAATGAATTGTTAAAAACGGAAGTTTGCAATATTGCCCGAAATGTGATATAATAACATTAATCCAAGCTAATATGCGAGGAGAAAAAACATTAAGGAGAGATATAGAAATGACAGCAAAGGAAATTCGGAAATCGGCAGACATGTATAAGCAGGAAGAAATTGATCTCATGGAAGAAACATTGAGAAATGTTTTGAACAGTTGGGCAAAAGAAGCAAGAGAGACAGGCAAAAGAGTGTGGCATATCGAGGACGATGATCCTAAGTGGATAGAGGCATTTAAGATTGAGGGACATCGGTTTTCGATTGACAGATACATGAATTACTTGAGAATGTTAGGATTCTCTGTAAGAGAACAGTATGTTCCCGCAACCGAAAAAGGACACTGGTTCTGGAGAAGGACTACCAGGATGGCTTATAAGAGATATGAAGTCAGAGTAGATATTCCATCTCCTAATAAGTAATCTCCTTTTCCTCCACTAATTATTAGTGGAGGAATTTCTTGTAAAAAAATAGTTAATTAAATAATAAAACTTGAAATATATAAATGAATAGTATATAATTTAAACCAATGTAAGAAGAGAGAAAAGAGGATTTTTATGAAAGCAATAGAAATAAGAAACAAATATTTAAACTTTTTTAAAGCACACGGACATAAAGTAATTCCAAGTGCTCCACTAATACCAGAAAACGATCCATCTGTATTATTTACAACAGCTGGAATGCAACCATTAGTACCATATTTATTAGGTGAAAAACATCCAGCAGGAACAAGAATTACAGATTATCAAAAGTGTTTAAGAACAAACGATATAGATGAAGTAGGAGATAACCGTCATTTAACATTTTTTGAAATGCTAGGCAATTGGTCATTAGGAGACTATTTTAAAGATGAAGCAATTAGCATGAGTTATGAATTCTTAACAAAAGAGTTAGGAATTGATCCAAGTAAATTATCAGTTACATGTTTTGCAGGTGACGAACATGCACCAAAAGATACTGTGGCAGCAGAAGCATGGAAAAGAGCAGGTATACCAGATGAGAGGATATATTTCTATGGTAAAGATAATAACTGGTGGATTGCTGGAGAAGAAGGACCTTGTGGACCAGATACAGAGATGTTCTTAGATACAGGAAAACCAGCATGTTCAGATAATTGTCAACCATCATGCGATTGTGGTAAATATGTTGAAATATGGAATGATGTATTTATGGAATATTACCAAGCAAAAGATGGATCTATTACAAAATTAAAACAACAAAATGTTGATACAGGTTTTGGACTAGAAAGAATGACAATGCTATTACAAGGAAAAGAAACACCATTTGATACAGAACTATTTGCACCTGTAATGGAAAAGTTAAAAGAATTAGCTAAACAAGATAATATTGAAAGTAGAAGAATTGTGGCAGAACATTTACGTGCAAGTATGATGGTTATAGCAGATGGAGGCAGACCAAGCAATATAGATCGTGGATATGTATTAAGAAAACTAATTAGAAGAATGACAAGACATTTAAACAAATTACAAATAGACTTAAATGAAATTGGCGGATTAGTTGATTTGTATGTAGAAACATTAAAAGAATTCTACCCTGAATTAGTTGAAAATAGAGAAACAATTAAAGAAGTTATATTAGCTGAAAAAGATAAATTTGTTAAAACATTATCACATGGTGAAAAAGAATTTGAAAAAGTAGTAAACAAATTAAAACAAGAAAATAAAAATACAATTGATGGTTATACTATTTTTAAACTATATGAAACATATGGATTTCCACCAGAAATCACAGCAGATTTAGCAAAAGAGCAGGGGTTTGAAATCGATACATCTGAATTTGACAAATTATTCAAAGAACATCAAGAAAAATCAAGAATGGGTAGTGAGCAAAAATTTAAAGGCGGACTAGCTGAGCAAAATGAACAAACAACTAAATACCATACAGCAACTCATTTACTACATAAAGCATTAAAGATAGTACTAGGAGATCATGCAAATCAATGTGGTTCAAATATTACAACAGAAAGATTAAGATTTGACTTTACACACTCAGAAAAAATGACACCAGAACAATTAGCTAAAGTAGAAGAAATTGTAAACGAGCAAATTAAACGTGATTTACCTGTAACATGTGAAGAGATGACATTAGAAGAAGCAAAAGCATCTGGAGCAACAGGATTATTTGAAAATAAATATGGCGACAGAGTTAAGGTATATACAATAGGAGATTTTAGCAAAGAAATTTGTGGTGGACCTCATGTTAAACATACAGGAGAATTAGGACACTTCAAAATAAAAAAAGAGGAGTCAAGTTCAGCAGGAGTTAGACGTATTAAAGCAATTTTAGAATAAGGAGAAAAAGTATGGATGATTGTGTTTTTTGTAAAATAATAAAAGGAGAAATTCCTTCAGAAAAAGTATATGAAGATGAAGATGTTATTGCATTTAAAGATATTAATCCAGTAACTCCAATTCATATATTAGTAATACCTAAAAAACATATAGCAACTTTACTTGATGTTACTGAAGAAGACAGCCACTTAATTAGTAAAATATTTGCTGATATAAATAAAATAGCAAAACAAATTGGTATAGAAGAAAATGGATTTAGAATAGTTGCAAATTGTGGTAAAGATTCTGGACAAGAAGTAATGCATATACATTTTCATTTATTAGCTGGACAAAAAATGGGGCCAAAAGTTGTTTAATAAGTATAGATTATTTTTCAGTAATGTGATATAATATATTACATATAAGGACTTATGAGATTTATAAATAGGAGGGATACAAATGGTAAATGGTAAATATAGTAAAGTACTATCAATTGCATTAGCAGTAGGAATTATAATAATAATTGGACTTTTAATATTTATAGGAATAGATTGGTTTAAAGCATCAAGAACTGTAAGCTCAAATGAAAATATCTTTGAACAATTTAATAATTATATAGAGAAGAATAATTCTGAAAATAATCAAAACCTTATTGATACAAATATAACTAATAGTAGTGAAAATAAAGGACTTATTGATACAAACATAACTCAAGAGGAAAATTCTACAACAGGTGGAGGAAATACATCATCAGGAGGAAATACATCAAGTGGTGGTGGAAAAAATCTAACATTAAATGGTCTAGAAGTTGCAGGTACAATTGAAATTCCAAAAACGAAAGTTAAATGTGCTATCCTAAATGATTCATCAGCTAGAGCTTTGGAAACAGGTATAGCAATTCTTTATGGACCAGGAGTTAATAAGGTTGGAAATACAGTATTAGCAGGACATAACTATAGAAATGGAACATTTTTCTCAAACAACAAAAAACTAGCTATTGGTGATAAAATCTACTTAACAGATACATCTGGAAAGAAGGTTACTTACACAATTTATAAAAAATATCAAACAGATGCAAATGATTTTAGCTATGCAACTAGAGACACAAATGGATTAAGAGAAATTTCAGTTTCTACTTGTACAGATGATTCAAGTGCAAGACTTATCCTTTGGGCTAAAGAAGGCAATTAATAAAATTTGAATGTTTAGTATTGACAAAAGTATATAAAGTATTGTAAAATTATATATGCATTTGGAAATGCATATATAAGACGGTGGATGTAGCGTAGTTGGTTAACGCGCCAGTTTGTGGCACTGGAGACCGTGGGTTCGAGTCCCATCTTCCACCCCATATAATGGGCTGTAGCCAAGCGGTAAGGCACATGACTTTGACTCATGCATGCGCTAGTTCGAATCTAGCCAGCCCAACCAAATAAAAAAATCGTAGCAAAGCTACGGTTTTTTTATTTTGAATATGCTGTGTAGTAGGCAGAAATAGAGTCCGAAGGACGCAACACTATGAATGAAGTGAATAAAAGATATTAAAAGATGCATTATATCTAGATATATTCAATGGATAAAAATAATAAAATTATTGCAAAATAAAATTTGTTATAGTATTATAAAGGCAGAAAACAAAAGGAAAGGAATATGATAAAAAAATATCATATAAAGGACAAGGAAAAATGAAAACAAAAGAAAGTGGTATCACTCTGATAGCTTTAGTAGTAACTATTGTAGTACTTTTAATCTTAGCAGGAGTAAGTATGAATGCACTATTTGGTGATAGTGGAATAATTAAAAAAGCACAAGACACACAGAGAACAATGAACAAGGCAAAAGAAAATGATGAAAAAGAAATAAATGAATTAACTAGTTGGATAGACAATAAAACAAATGGAACAACAGAAAAAGAAATAAAAATAGGAGATTATGTGCAATATAATATGCCATATACAGATATGTATTCAGGAAAAGAATATACAGCGACTACTGGCTGGAGATATTTAGGTAAAGATGACTCCGAAAATCAATTAATTGTAAGCACAGGGATACCAGCAATATTATATTTTAATAATGATGAAAACATAGGAAATATAGCGGATGGAGGAGAAAATGATTGGTGGGCAACAAAAGCAGAAATAAGTACAACAACAGATACATTATATAAAACAAATAAAGGGTATGACTATAATATGGATGCAGGGGAACCCAATAAGTATGTAGCATATGGAATGAGGTATAAATTTGATAAAATACCATTTACATATAAAGCAAGTGGAACATATATAAGTACAAAAAATACAGGAATATTTAGAAAAGTAGGAAATACAACAAGTGGAACAAATATAAGTTTAAATTTCAAAGCAGAAGGAGTAAATGTAGTAGATGTACATAATTTAACATTAGCAGAGTTAAATAGAGCAACGAATATAGCAGGTGGAACTACAAGAGCAGATTCGAGTATGTCTTCAGGCTTTGAAGACTTAACAGGGGCAGCTTTAGGATTATTTGATATGAAAAAATTGGAAGAATATACAGCAGATTACAGCTATTTGTTAGCCACTCCTTATTGGAACAGCGGAAAAGACATGTTATGTGTGGGTGTCAGTTTTAGTGACGTTTACATCAGCAACAATAACAGGGATGGTGTCCGTCCAGTAGTTTCTCTACCATCTAATGCTAAATTGACAGTCATAAAATAGAAAAATTTCGTAGAGGAGAATGGCGTGTTCCAGTATGATAAGTTATATAGAACAATTTTTGAATATACAAATTTAAAACATAATAAGGAACTCTAATATCAAGAGTTCCTTATGTTTTGCGAATTATCGCGGTGCTTTTGAGGCATTTTCTTTTCTACGTTTGGTAAGTTGATAAAAGAAATGTTCAACTTTTACAACATTACCTTCAGAAAGGGCTTTTTCATAAATTCTATCAAACACAGAATCATCTACCCAATTGTAAATAACAGCATTGATTATAGTTTTCCAAAGTAAATCAAAGTCTAAACAATTAACTTCACAAAATCTTGAAAAAGAAAGATCGGTTTTAGAATACCGTGTGACAATGGATTTAGCCTCTTTTTTAGAAAAACTAAAATTCCTTGCAGATTCGATTCTACGTTGCCAACTGTTAAATACTCTACTTTCAATACGTGTAACATACTCTTTACTAGAGTAATTTGTTTTTGCTTTTTGAGACGAATTAGTTACAGCAACTTTTTGAATTTCTTTAGCAATTTTTTCAGACACAATTTTTTTATCAACAGCAAGGTGAAGAACTGTATAAAAGGTATGTTGATCATAACCATACTGATTTTTAAAGTCAATGTGGTTATAATTGCCTTGAGAATATGCTATAGCTATTTCTGAAATTTGTTTCCGACTAAAGATTTCTTGAATGTTCTTTTTCATGAACAATACTCCTTTCTTAAAAATGAAAACACATCAATATTGAGTAATAATTATATTATAATATAATATACATATTATGTCAATTTTACAAAAACTAAAAACTACTTGATTTTTTTTGAAATATAAAGTAATATAAATATAGAATATTAAACTAAGGAGAACAAATTATGATAGTTGATGGTAAGGGAAATTTATTTGAAGATAGAAGAAAAAATAGTAATAGAAGAAAAAGTGAGTATGATGAAAAAGGTGGAAGAAGAGGGGTAGAGAGAAGAAAAGCTCCAGATCAATTAACAAAAAAACCTAGAGTAATTAAATAATATTTTTGTACATGTATACAGTTATGCTAAAAAACATATGAGTTAGAATTATTATACATAAAAAATAACAATCCTTAAGGGATTGTTATTTTTTATGTGTGCTTTATTAGCAACATCCACCTCTATTGCCACCACAGCAGCAAATTAAGATTATAAAGATAATTATCCAAATGCAGCAATCATCACCAAAACCAAATCCGCCACATCCGCATCCTCTATTTTCAGGCATATTATTCACTCCTTTCACATGTACAAATTATTTAGCAACCACAATTGTTGTTACATCCGCAGCCATTGCCACAGCAGAAAAGTAATAAGAATAAGATTATGAACCATAATAGTTCACTATTATTGCAACCACATCCCATTTTTTCTACCTCCTAAATAAAATATTTTTAGCTCTTTCGTATGATATATATTATTCTGAATATAAAAAAGTGTTACAAAAACAAATTAATAAGTTAACAATAATACCAATTACTAAAAGAATATTTAATATGAAAAAAATGTCTAAAAACTATACAAAAAATAAAAAAAGAATGATATAATCTGAAAAGGAATAATGGAATAATAAAATGGAGGAAAATTAATGGGAAATATAGTACTATTAGACGACAATACAATAAATAAAATAGCTGCAGGTGAAGTAATTGAAAGACCAGCCTCAGTAGTAAAAGAATTAATGGAAAATTCTATAGATGCAGGAGCAACAGCAATAACAGTAGAAATAAAAAATGGAGGTATTTCATATATAAGGATTACTGACAACGGAAAAGGAATTGCTCCAGATGATATGGAAATAGCATTTGAAAGACATGCAACTTCAAAAATTAGAAAAGCAGAAGATTTAGAAACAGTTAAATCAATGGGGTTTAGAGGTGAGGCTTTAGCAAGTATAGCAGCTATTAGCAAGGTCGAAATGACATCAAAATATATAGAAAATGAAATAGGATACAAAGTTGAAGTAGAAGGAGGAACTATAAAGAATAAAGAAGAGGCTGGTTGCCCAAAAGGGACAACAATAGTAATAACAGACTTATTCTTTAATACACCTGTTAGATATAAATTTTTAAAAAAAGATTTTACAGAGGCAGGCTACATTGAAGATGTAGTAACAAGAATTGCATTAATTCATCCAGAAATTGCTGTAAAATTGATAAATACAGGAAAAACAATAATACAAACACCTGGAAACAATGACTTTAAAGCTGTTATTTACAGCATATATGGAAAAGATATTGCAGAAAATATATTAGAAGTAAATTATAATTATGAAGACATGACAGTAACTGGAGTAATAGGAAAACCAGTTATAGCTCGTTCAAACCGTTCAAACCAATTGTTTTTTGTGAATAAAAGATATGTAAAAGATAAAACACTTACAAGTGCTGCAGAACAAGGGTATAAAGGTTTAATTACTATTGGAAAATATGGCTTTTTAGTTTTAAATATCGAAATGAATCCACAAAAAGTAGATGTAAATGTACACCCCGCAAAATTGGAAGTTAGATTTGAAGAAGAAAGCAAAGTATTTAAGGCAGTATACCATGCTATTAAAGATAGTTTATTAAAAGGAGATCTTGTAGCTGATACGGAAAAACCAAAAGAAGAGACAAAAACTGTACCAATGGATACAATTATGGTTAGTACTGCACCAGTAGAGCAAATAAAATATGATAATAAGGTTGAAGAAAAATCATTTGGAAGTTTGTTTAGAAAGTTTAAAAAAGAAAAAGAAGAACCAGAAGAAATAGAAGATAAAAGCAACTTGATAGCACAAATATATTCAAATAAATTTGGACTTGATAAGGTAAAAAAAGAAAGTTCTGTATCAGAGAAAACGTCTGCATATGAATTGCCAGTAAGTAAAGATAGTACTGCAACTGAAAGCAGTAGCAAAATTATAGGCAATATTAATAAACTTGAAGAACTAAAAGTTGAAGATACTCCACAAAGTTTTGACGAAATGTATATAAAAACATTTGGAACAATGCCATCAGATGTTAGAAAACAAGTTCAAGAAGAAAAAGAAAAGGAAGAAAAAATAACAGTACAGCCACAAGAAATGACATCATTAGAAAATGTATCAATATTTAATTCAGAAGAAAAAAATGAAATACCACCATATAAGTTTATTGGTATAGCATTTTCAACATACATAATTCTAGAATTAAACAATGAACTTTATATATTAGATCAACATGCTGCACATGAAAGAATTTTATATGAAAAAGTTAAGAAAAACTATTATTCAGATACAGAAAAAGAATCTCAATTAATGTTATTACCAGATATTATAAATTTATCACATAAAGAAATGGACATAGCTAGAGAAAATATGGAAATGTTTGAAAAAGCAGGCTTCATGCTAGAAGAATTTGGAGAAAACACAATAAAATTAAATGGTGTGCCAAATATATGCTTAGATTTGGATACAAAGGAACTATTTCTAGAAACTTTAGATGAAATAAATACTGTAGCAAGAACTGCAAAACAAGAAATTGAGGAAAAGTTTATAGCAACAGTAGCATGTAAGGCAGCAGTGAAGGCTAATATGGCACTTACAGAAGCTGAAGTAGATAACTTATTAAAACAATTATTAGTACTACCAAACCCATTTACATGTCCACATGGAAGACCAACAGCAATAAAAATGACAAAAACAGATATTGAAAAGAAATTTTCAAGAAGATAATAAAAGGAGAAAAATATGAGTATTGTTATATATTTATGTATATTGGTATTGAATTTAGCAGCAATATTTATGACATATAAATTTTTAGGAAAAGAAATAGAACAAAAAGAAAGATTAATATTTATTGCAATTGGAACTGCAATTATATATGTACTAGTGTCTTTAGTATATTGGCTAAGCACAAGAAATATAGATTTAGGGGTATCAAGTCAAATGGGTAAAAACCTTATTACATTTACATTTGTTCCAATAAATAGTATGATAACATTGCCTTTTATGGCAAAATCTTACCAATATTTTAAGCAAAAAAGATTAAAACAAGAGGTGCTTAGAAATCGTATTATATTAATAGGAGCTATTCTACTAATTGTACTTATAATAGAATTTTTCTATTTTAAAGATATTCAAAATGGAATTTTAAGTATAATACAAGCAGCTCAATAAAAAGGAGAACTGTATGAAACCAAAAGTAATTGTTATATGTGGACCAACAGCATCTGGAAAAACAGGGTTATCAATTGAGCTTGCAAAAAGAATAAATGGAGAAATTATATCTTGCGACTCTATGCAAATATACAAAGATATGAATATTGGAACTGCAAAGCCAACAATAGAAGAAATGCAAGGAATACCACATTATATGTTAGATTTTGTTGAACCAGATAAAAGATATAGTGTAGCAGATTTTAAACAAGAGGCAACTCAAAAGATAGAATATGTGCTAAAAAAAGGCAAAGTTCCAATTGTAGTTGGGGGAACAGGTTTATATGTAGATGCTTTAGTGAAAAATATTACATATTCTGAAATTGAGATAGACTTAGAATATAGAAGACAACTTGAAGAATTAATAGAAAAGCAGGGATTAGAAAGTTTGTATGAAGAGGCAAAAAAAATAGATGAAAAAGCAATGCAAACTATTAGTAAAAATGATAAAAAAAGAATAATGAGAGTTTTGGAAATTTATCATCAAACTGGGAAAACTAAGACTCAATTAGAAGCAGAATCAAGACTAGTTCCGCCACCATATGAATATATTGTTTTTGCTATAACAATGGATAGAGAAAAGTTGTATGAAAGAATAAATAAAAGAGTTGACATTATGCTAGAACAGGGACTAATTGAAGAAGTTGAAGGATTGACGAAAAAGTATGAAAAATTTCCGACAGCTATGCAAGGTTTAGGATACAAAGAAGTAGTAGAATACTTAGATGGAGAAATAACAAAAGAAGAAATGATAGAAAAGCTAAAAATGGAAACCAGAAGATATGCTAAAAGACAACTTACATGGTTTAGAAAAAACAAGGAAATAAAATGGATAGACGGATTAGCACCACTAGAAGATAATATACAATGTATTTTGGAGGAATACAGTGGAGAAAAATAAAAAAAAGAGCAGAGTAAAGAAAAAAATAAATATAAAAGATAAAAAAATAATGATTTTTTCTATAATAATTCTTTTTATTGTTTCATTTTGCATTTATAAAGTAATAGTTTTTATAAAAAATCCAACAGATACATTTACTGTACAGCAGGGTAAAATTTATCAAGAAGAAAAAACAACAGGCTATATAATAAGAGAAGAAACTATAGTTAAAGGCTCAAATTACAAGAACGGAATGGAACAAATAAAAACAGAAGGAGAAAGAGTTGCAAAAGGTGAATCGATTTTTAGATACTATTCTTCAGGAGAAGAAAACTTAGTTAACAAAATTAAAGAATTAGATGTAAAAATTGATGAAGCGATATCAAAAGAAATAGATTTATTACCTGGAGATGTGAAAAATCTAGAAAAACAAATAGAAAGTCAAATAGTATCATTAAGAACAGAAAGAAGTATGCAAACAATAGCTAAAACCAAAAAAGATATTTCAAATAATATTGTAAAAAAGGCAAAGATAGCTGGAAAATTAAGCCCATCAGGTTCATATTTAAATAAACTTATAAATGAAAGAAGTAAATATGAAAATCAATTAAATGAAGGCTCTGAATATGTAAATTCACCAATAAGTGGAGCTATTTCATACAAAGTAGATGGTTATGAAGATGTACTTACAACAAGTGATTTTTCAAAAATAAATGTCAAATTTTTAGAGGGCTTGAATTTAAAAACGGGACAGCTAGTTTCAGACAGCAAAGAAAGTGCTAAAATTATAAATAATTTTGAATGCTATATAGCAACTATATTGGATTCTGAGCAAGCAATGAATGCTGAGCTAGACCAGAATGTGAAGATAAGACTTTCAAACCGTGAAGAAATTACAGGAACAATAAAATATATATCAAAAGAAGAAAATAAAACTGTAATTATATTTAAAATTGATGAACAAGTACAGGAACTTGTAAGTTATAGAAAAATATCGTTTGATATAATATGGTGGAGCTACAGTGGAAAGAAAATTCCTAATACTGCAATAGGCTATGAAACAAAAGGTGAGAACCAAGTAGCTTATATAACAAGAATTAGAAATGGCTACCAAGATAAAGTATTGACCAAAATATTGAGACAAAATGATAAATATTCTATTGTTGATAATTATACGAGTGATGAATTAAAAGAACTAGGATATACAAGCGAAGAAATTAAAACAAGAAAAACTTTGACATTATATGACGAAATATTAAAAAATCCGACACAATAATATTACAATTGTGTTACAAAAATATTAAATTATGATTACAAATCTAAAAACTATTGACAATAAGCCTAAAAAGTTAGATACTAAATACAGTTAAAAACTAAGGACGAGTAATTATTGGGAGGTTGTTTAAAATGGCAGGAGCTATCATGGAAAAAGTAATGGGACTATTTGGAGTAGATCCAGCAGAAGATAGAGAAGATGAAAAAGATGAATACGACGTAGAAGAAGTTGAAAATGAGGAAGAAGAACAAGATCAAGAAGAAAGAAAATTATGGGGAAGAAAAAGTGGCAAAGTTGTTAGTATGCCTCAAGTTCAACAAGTAAAAATGGTTATTTCTCAACCTACTACTTTTGAACAAGCTGCAACAATTTGTGATTTACTAAAACAAAAGAAATCTGTAATTGTTAATTTAGAATATGTTAATAAAGATGTTGCAAGAAGAATTATAGATGTTGTATCAGGGGCTGTGCATGCCTTAGATGGACATATGCAAAAAATCTCTAATTCTATAGTTTTAATAGCACCATTTAATTATGATATTGAAAATGAAATGGCAAGAGACGAAATAAAAAGTAAATTATCTGTTTCATGGCTAAGAAATGGAAACTAATTAGGAGGAATAAATATGCTAACACCTTTAGACATTGAAAATAAGAAATTTTCAAAACAAATGATGAACGGATATAGTGTAGATGAAGTAGATGAATTTTTAGATGAACTAACAGCCGACTATGAAAAATTATATAAAGAAACAACAGAAAATAAAAATAAAGTTGCAGATATGCAAGAGGAAATGGCAAAATATAAAAATATAGAAAGCACATTAAATAATACATTAATTATGGCACAAACTGCAGCAGAAGATGTAAAAAACCTTGCAAAACAACAAGCAGAATCTATAATTAATGAGGCACAATCTAATGCAAAACAAGCAGTAATAGAACTTGAACAAGAAATTACCATGAAGCAAAAAGAACTTGAAGATTTACAAAAACAATTTGATGTATATAAGGCAAAAATGGAATCACTTCTAATTTCTCAGTTAGAGCTATTAAAAGATATAAATAAAGATTAAAAATAAAAATGATGATTAAATGTCATCATTTTTTTTGACTAAAAAAATACTTTACAATTAAAGATATTTAATATATAATACAAATGCAATATTACAAAACTTTGACATTATTACAATTACATTAAGATAATATTACATTTGTGTTAAAAACATTGACATATTAGTATAAAAATATAAAATATATGTATATCATTATAGAGGTACTATGAGAGTAATTAGTGGAATAGCTAGAGGAACAAAGCTTAATTCAATTGAAAGCCTTTCTACAAGGCCTACACTTGACAGAGTAAAAGAATCTGTATTTAATATTATTCAAAATCAAATACAAGATTCAATAATTTTAGACTTGTTTGCAGGAAGTGGTGCAATTGCAATTGAATTTTTAAGTAGAGGAGCTAATAAAGCATACTTATGTGAGCATAATTCTAATGCTATTAAAATGATATACAAGAATCTAGAAAAAACAAAATTAACACAAAAGGCAGAGGTAATTTGTAAAGATTACAAAAGGGCATTAGAAATATTAAAACAGGAAAACATAAAACTTGATTTTATATATATTGACCCGCCTTACCAAGCTAATATTGCAGTAGATTCAGTAAATAGAATTTTATCACTTGATTTACTTAAAGAAAAAGGAAATATAATCATAGAAACCGATGATGAGAAGCGAGAATTGCTCGAGTTAAAAAATTTAGAAATTGAAGTAAAAGATGTAAGAAAATATGGAAGAGTAACTCTTATATTCTTAACAAAGAGTGCGTAAGTGCTTTGAAAGGGGTAAAAACAATGGAAATATTCACCTTATTAGAAACTTTAGAGGACATGTTAGAAAAAAGTAGAGCAGTACCTTTTTCTAGTAAATGCATAGTTGATAAAGAGGAAATTTTAGATATAATTAAAGAAATTAGACTAAAACTACCTGAAGAACTAAAACAAGCTAAATGGGTTAAAGAAGAAAGACAAAGAATTTTAGTAGAAGCCCAAAATGAAGCTGATGAAATAATAAAAGAAGCAGAAAATAGAATTATATCTATGATAGATGAACATGAAATTACAAGAAAAGCTTATGAAAAGAAAGTTGAAATCATAGAAACAGCAAATGAAATGTCTAGAGAAATATCAAAAGGAACTAAAGAATACGCAGACAGTGTCTTGGCTGGTATTGAAGTTGCACTTCAAGATGCAATGAAAGTAATTCAAAATAATAGAAAAGAACTTAAATAATAAATTTTGAAGGGTCAGACATCTTGAAGCGTCTGACCAATTTTAATGTCAGTTCGGGGACGTTTCTTTAACTGACATATTTGTCAGTCGGGGGACACATCTTAAATAAAGAAGGAGAGAATACTGGTGGCAAAAAGAGGTAGAAAAAAGAAAAAAACAGTTGATATAAATGTTGCGGTTGTAGCATTAGTAATATTAAGTATATTATTAATAATTTTAATATATACTAAATCTGGAAGTATTGGAAAAGTTTTAAGTCCAATGTTAGGTGGAATAATGGGATTTATAAAATATATTATTCCAATAGGTACATTGCTAATTGCAATATATATGACACATAATGACAAAGAATATATGACACACAAATTAATCCAATATGGTATATTTTTGCTTTGTATTTCGGCAATGCTAAGTATCTTTCAAGTAGGAAAAGGTAATCTCTCAGTAGAAAAAGAATTTTCAAAAGTCATTGAAGACGCATATTATTTAGGCGAAAAAGATATAGGCGGTGGAGCAATAGGTGGAATTATTGCAGTTCCATTAATAAAGGCACTTGGATCAACAGGAGCTGTGATTTTGACAATAGGTGTAGCTGTTATTTTACTTGTGTTTATGTTTGGAATAAGACCAGCTGAAATGATCAGTAATATACTAGATGATCTAGAAGAGAGAAAAGAGGAAAAGAAACAAGAAAGAAAGAATAAACACGTATATGAAAAAGAAAATGTTGTTCAAGAAGATAAGAAAAGTAAAAAGATAAGAGAAAAAGAAGAAGCAGAAAAATTAGCTTCTCAGTTTGAGGATCAATTAACTATAAATATAAATGAAAAAGACGACAAAAAGAAATATAATCATGATGACTTAACGATTCCTTTCTTTGGCAAGAAAAAGGAAGAAGCACCTTTACCAGATGTAATAGATGCAAATTTATTTAAACAGGTTGAAGAACAAAAGGAAGATAAAACAAAAGAGGTACTACAGCTGGAGCATACGATTACTGAAGAGGATGAAAACTATGAATTTCCGCCAGTACAATTATTAGCAGAACCTGAGAAAAAGGCTAGTAAAGGTGGAAAAAAGGCTGTAATGGATACTGCTACTAAATTACAAAAAACTTTGTATAGTTTTGGAGTGTCAGCAAAAGTAGAAAATGTATCTGTTGGACCAGCAATTACAAGATATGAACTAAAGCCTGCAGAGGGTGTACGTGTTAGCAAAATCGCTAATTTGGCAGATGATATTGCACTTAACTTAGCAGCAGAAAGTATTCGTATTGAAGCACCAATACCAGGAAAACAAGCAGTTGGAATTGAAATTCCAAACAAAGAAAATGAAATTGTTCATTTTAGAGAGATAATAGAATCTGAGGCTTTTCAAGATCACAAATCAAAGTTAGCTTTTGGGCTAGGAAAAGATGTAGCAGGAGAACCAGTTGTAACAGATATTGCTAAAATGCCGCATGTACTGATTGCAGGAGCAACAGGTTCAGGAAAAAGTGTATGTATAAATACGTTGATTTCAAGTATTATATATAAAGCAAAACCAAGTGAAGTAAAACTTTTAATGGTTGATCCAAAAGTAGTTGAGCTTTCAGTATATAATGGCATACCACATTTACTTATTCCAGTTGTAACAGATCCAAAGAAAGCAGCAGGTGCGCTTGCATGGGCTGTACAAGAAATGGAAAACCGCTATCAAATTTTTGCAAAAAAAGGTGTTAGAGACATAAAAGGGTACAATGAAGTGTCAAAGCAAGAAGAAGGTGGAGTGTTACCTCAAATTGTAATTATTATAGATGAGCTTGCTGACTTAATGATGGTTGCATCAAAAGATGTTGAAGATTCAATATGCCGTTTAGCTCAAAAAGCAAGAGCTGCAGGAATGCATTTAGTTATTGCAACGCAAAGACCATCTGTTGATGTTATTACAGGTATTATTAAGGCAAATATTCCATCAAGAATTTCATTTGCCGTATCATCACAAATTGACTCAAGAACAATACTAGACATGGTTGGCGCTGAAAAACTATTAGGCAAAGGTGATATGTTATTCTATCCAGCAGGTGCAACAAAACCTACAAGAATTCAAGGTGCATTTGTATCAGATAAAGAGGTAGAAAGAATTGTAGATTTTATTAAAGCTAATGGAGAAGTAAAATACAATGAAGATATAATAGAACAAATTGAAAATGCAAATAAAACTGAGAAAGATTTAGAAGCTGAGCAAGCAGATGATGACGGAACAGACCCGTTATTAATGGAAGCAATTGATACTGTTGTTGATACAAGACAAGCTTCAACATCATTTATACAAAGAAGATTTAAAGTAGGCTATGCAAGAGCTGGAAGAATTATTGACCAAATGGAAGAAAGAGGAGTAATATCAGGCTATCAGGGAAGTAAGCCTCGTGAAGTGCTTATGTCAAAAGAAAGATGGCAAGAACTAAAAATGGCAACTTCAGAAAATACAGAAGAATAAGATAAGAAGGAATGTAATGGAAAGAAAAGCAGATAAACTATTACGTAAAATGCATATTAAAGATTATACAAATAGCTTAGAGAAGGTTTTGGAAAGAAAGTATTTTTCTATAGATACTAAAAATCTTCTTTTAAGTATGCTTTATAAAATTGAAAATTCATATAAAGATTATTCAAAAACAAAAGTAGAAGTAACAGAAAAAGCGGATTTTTTGGAAAAAATTATAGAAATTATAGAACAAAAATGTAATGAAATAATAACAAAAAATGACAATGTAGATGTTGATACAGAATTTAAAGTTGATAAAGAAAATGGTAAGATAATAACAATAGGTAATGAGCTAGCTCTTTTGGAGAGCATATTGAAAATGGGTGAGGGAGAAATAACACTTACGGAAGAAGAAAATATTATCAAACCATCAATCGATTATTTCTTTAATGTAGCAACAATTATGAATCAAGCTGAAGTGATACGTGACTTTAATGGATGGTCTTGGGATATATCTGTAAAAGATATAAAAAATATAAGAATTAATTTGGCTTTTCAAATTTTAATATATTTATTAGGAAATGATTTTATACAAGATTGGATTAATAATACAAGTACATTAGCTGACTATTTAATATTAATGTCTGATTATTTGAAAAAAAATTTTGGAGAAAAAAGAGAAAATGAAATTTTAAAATTATTTTGTAAAATTTCAATAGAAGAAAAAGCCAAAATAGATGAAAAAGAACAAAATATGTGGAACAAAAAAAAAGAAGATACAAAAAGTGAAGTAGAAAGACTAAAAGATAATGTTAGTTACTTAGAAGAAATAACCAATACAAAAAAAGAATTAACAAAGAAGATAGAAAAAATTGATAAGATGATTAACAATCAAGAACAGTTAAAAAAAGAGTATGATAAAAGAAATGCAAAATTACCAAATAAAGATAAAATCTTTAGTGTCAGACAGCTAGTAAATAAAATGGAAGTTGAAAGACAAGAATATATAGATAAAATAAAAGAATGTAATGATTTACTGGAACCTAAGAGCTATGTAGCTAGAAAAGAAAAAGTAAATCAAGAGTATGAATTTTTAAAAAAATTAGATTTTAAAGGTGAAAATCAAAATCACGATTTAAAAGAGTTATGCAAATTGTTTTTACAATGCTTTAGAATTAAAATTGAAAAAACAGCAATAAAGCAAGAAATTATGGAATATGTGTATGAATTAAGGTATTTTGGATTTTTAATGATTGATAAAGAAAAGTCTGTTAAAGATACAGAAAGCTTACATGAAGAGTTTGAAGAAACAGTACAAGCATTATATAAAAAAGCAAAAGATATAAATGCAATAGAAGAAATAACAAAGGATGAAGATATTAATTTCAAAATTATAAAAAAAATATTTGATAGTAAAATGATTGACTTGAATAACATGGTTATTAAAACGAAAGTAAAAGATGAAAAATTATTTATAGAATATTATGATGTAAATATACTTGAAACGACTATAGAACTTCAACCTGAAAAGACAATTAAACTTAATAAAAAAACAAAACTTTTTGTTTAAAAATATAAAGAAGAGGAGAATTTTATGAAGATAACTTTTTTAGGCGCAACCAAAATGGTTACTGGCTCTAACTTTTTAGTAGAAGGAGCAGGAAAAAAATTTTTAGTAGATTGTGGAATGTATCAAGGTGGAGACAGGGATGAAATGCAAAATCATGAGCCTTTTGCTTATGATGTCAATGAAATTGACTTTATGTTATTAACACATGCACACATTGATCACTCAGGAAGAATTCCTAAATTATATAAAGAAGGGTATAGAAATCCAGTTATAACAACAAAAGCAACAAGAGACTTATGTTCAATAATGTTACCAGATAGTGGACACATTCAAGAACAAGAAATTGAATGGAGAAATAGAAAAAGAATGAGGGAAGGCAAAGAGGCTCTTCCACCATTATATACTGCACAAGATGCAATAGATACAATGGAAATATTCCAACCAGTAAATTATGATGAAATTATAGAAATAGATCCTAATATATATGTACGTTTTAATGATGCAGGACATATGCTAGGTTCTGCTATTATAGAGGTTTGGGTAAAAGAAGATGGAAAAGAAACAAAAGCTGTATTCACAGGAGATCTTGGAAATAATGATATTCCACTTTTATCATCACCAACTATGATTGAAAGTTGTGACTATTTGGTAATGGAGTCAACATATGGTGGAAGATTGCACATAAGAAATGATGACAAAGCAAAAATGTTTTTGGACATAGTTTCAGAAACATTGGATAAGGGTGGAACAGTTGTAATACCTTCATTTGCGGTTGGAAGAACACAAGAGATTTTATATGAACTAAATAATTTGAAAGATGTACAAGATAGTGAAGAATTTAAAGAAAAATATGCAACCTTAATGAAAGCACCAGTATATGTTGATAGCCCACTTGCAATTTCAGCAACAGAAATATTTAGAGAAAATGCTAACTTATTTGATGAAGAAACACAAGCGATTATTGAAAGTGGAGACAATCCACTAGAATTCCCAGGTTTACAATTTACTAGAACAGCAGATGAATCAAAAGCATTGAATGAAAAAAATGAATCATCAATAATTATCTCTGCAAGTGGAATGTGTGAAGTAGGAAGAATTAAACATCATTTAAAACATCATTTATGGGATCCAAATAGTACGATTTTATTTGTAGGCTATCAAGCTCCAGGAACACTTGGAAGAAGAATTGTTGATGGAGAAAAAATGGTTAGAATATTTGGTGAGGAAATTGCCGTAAATGCAAGAATAGAATATATTGAAGGCTATTCAGGACATGCGGACCAAGAATGGCTTATGAACTTTGTATATTCATTTATTACAAAGCCAAAACATATATTTTTAGTACATGGAGAACCAAGTGGACAAGAAATATTAAAATCAAAAATTGAAGAAGAAGCAAAACTACCAGTTACTATTCCAGAATATGGACAAACATATACATTGAATGATAGTTTAGCTATGGAACAAACCGTAGCACCAATTGCAGTTCAATCACCTGCAAAACGTGAGGTACTTGACAAGATTAAGTTGTTGAAGAACGAATTAAATGATATGGAATCTATAGTTAAAGAAGATTATCTATCTAAAAAAGATAATGAAGATGAGATTAGCTTATTAAAATTAAGACTAAAAGAAATAGAAGATCAAATTGTAAAAATAGTAGAAAAAAATTAAAGAGGATAAACTAATGAAGACTAAATATAATAATGATGCTATAATTGGCGGTAAGAGTATTACCGCCAGTTACACAAAAAATGGGGAATTACTAAGAGTAATGTACCCATTTCCTGACTTTAGAAGTTGGATAGATGAATTTAAAACAGGGGTAAAAATAAATGATTCAGGAATAATATATTTGCATGATGATATAAACAATCAATATAATCAATATTATACTGAAGATACAAATATATTAAATACAGAAATACTAAATACATATTTTAATTTAAAAATAAAACAAACAGATTTTGCATTATTAAAAAACAGTGTGCTTGTAAAGAAATATGAATTTGAAAATAAAAATAATATAGAATTAAATGTTAATTTCTTAATTCATTCTAAACTTTTAACAGATTATAATAATATGGTAAGTGGAGAAGTTAAAGATAATACATTGATTCAATATTGCCATGACTACACAATGTATACTTTTTCAAACATGCCATTTTTAAGCAATCAAATAAATAACACAAAGGAAAGTATATCAAGTGGAATTATAGCAGATAAAGATTATATAGGAATGTCATGTGATTCTAGTATAAGCTATGATGTTGGATGTTTAAAACCAAATGAGAAAAAAGAATTAACTATATTTTTATATTTCAAACATAATGGTGAAACAACAGAAGAGGGCCTAAATAAAGAATTAGCAGAAATAAAGAAATTAGATGTAAAAAAAGAAGAGCAATCAGTAGAAAAATATTGGAAAAAATATGTTAAAGATCATTTAGGAATAGAATTAAAAAAAGAACCCAACGGAATGGAAAAAAAGTTTAATCAAATATATAAAAGAAGTATATTACTATTCCCATTACTGATAAATCAAGAAACAGGTGGAATATCTGCTGCGGTAGAAATAGACGAAGAAATGACTAAATGTGGAAGATACAGTTATTGCTGGCCAAGAGATGCAGTATTTATTACAAGAGCATTAGATAGTTTAAAAATGACTAAAGAAACAGAAAAATTCTATAAAGTATTTTGTAAAGAAACACAAAGCAAAAATGGAATGTGGGAGCAAAGATTTTATACAGACAAAAGATTAGCACCATGTTGGGGATATCAAATAGATGAAACAGCAAGTGTTGTATTTGGAGTTTATGAGCATTACAAAGTTACAAAAGACTTAAAATTTCTAAAAGATACATATAAAATGTGTGAAAAAGCAGTCAAATTTTTATGTACGTACATGGATAATATCTTAGGAATAAAAGATAAATCAGATGTTGTAAAAAATGAAATTGAAGAAACATATCATACTGAAAATAGAAACAAACTTCCTGAAAGTTATGACTTGTGGGAAGAAAGTGAAGGAACACATTTATATTCTTTAGCATGCATTTATTCAGCATTTAATGCAATAACAGAAATTAATGCTATATTAAGACCCGAATACGAACAAAACAATCGACTAAAAGTAGAGGCAATGAACAAATTAGAAAATGCTACTAAAAAGTATAATCAAGAAATAAAAAAATATATTTCAAATAATTTATACAATGAAAAAACAAAGACTTTCACAAGAAATTTAAAAGACGAAAAAACAGATATAAGCTTATTAGGAGTTGTAACACCATTTGATATATTCTCGCCAAAAGAGAAAAAGGTATTAAACACAATCGAAAAAATAAACATGACATTAAGAACACACACAGGTGGCTATTTAAGATATGAAGACGATAACTATTGTGAAGGCAAAAATCCATGGACAATTGCAACACTTTGGATGGCAATGTACTATCAAAAAGCAAACGAAAAACAAAAAGCAAAAGAATGTCTAAATTTTATAATAGAATCAGCAAACGAACACGGATTTATAGCAGAGCAAGTAAATAATCAAACACTAACACCAGCATGGGTAAACGGCCTAGCATGGGCTCACGCAATGTTTGTCAGTTTGGGGACGTATCTATAACTGACATTTCTGTCAGTTCGGGGACGTTTCTTCAACTGACAAAAATGTCAGTTGGGGGACAGATCTAGACAAAAAAAGTTTATTTATGTATTGTAAAAAAATGTAAAAGATGATATAGTAACAAAAAATGGGGACTGGGCACTATAAATATGTTTAATGAAAGGAATGATTTTAGTGTCTAGATATCCTAGAAAATACCAAAAAGGTTACACCAATGTTTATCATATTATACTTAGGAGTATAAACCAACAAGAGATTTTTTATGATAATTCAGATCATAAAAAATTTATTAAATGCATACAACAAACAAAAGAAAAATATGTTTATGAGTTGTATGCTTATGTTTTGATGAATAATCATATACATATGCTAATAAATGCCAAAGATAATAATATGTCGAAAATTATGCAATCTTTGGCAATTAGTTATGCAATGTATTTTAACAAAAAATATAACAGAATAGGACATGTGTTTTATAATAGATTTAAGAGTAAAAATATAGAAACAGAAGGTTATTTATTAAGAACGTTACGCTACATACACTTTAATCCAGAAAAAGCTGGAATATGTGAATATTCAAAATATAAGTGGAGTAGTTACAGTGAATATTTAAATGAGGCAACTATAGTAAATAGAGAGATAATAGATAATTTATTTGAAAGAGACATTGAAAGATTTAAAGAATTTCACAATGAATATAAGAATACAGAAGATAGTGAAGAGGAATTTGAAGGAAATTCTACTTTGAAATTGACAGATGATATGGCAATAGAAAAAATAAAGACACACTTAAAAATTGACAATTTAATTGAAATACAAAATTTTAGTAATCGAAAAAGAGATGAAACAATTAGGAAAATTAACGAAATTAAAGGAATTGAGCGTAAACAATTGGCAAGAATATTAGGGCTGAATGAGAGGACGATTTATAGGGCAATAAAATAAGATGTGTCCCCAGACTGACAAAAATGTCAGTTAAAGAAACGTCCCCAAACTGACAAAGGAGATAAAATGGCTAAAACAAAAACGGTTTTTGTGTGTAGTAGTTGTGGATATGAGTCAACTAAATGGTTGGGCAAATGTCCACGGATGTAATGAATGGAATAGTTTTTATGAAGAAAAGATTTCGAAAGATGTTACAGGTTCTGGAGATAGAAAAAATAAGGTTGTTACTCCTAGAGCTTTGAATGATGTAATCGGAAAAGATGCGGTTCGTACACATACTGGAATAGGTGAACTTGATAGAGTTTTAGGTGGCGGACTTGTAAAAGGATCACTTGTTTTGGTTGGAGGAGAACCAGGAATTGGTAAATCTACTTTAATCTTACAACTTTGTGATAAAGTGCAAGGTGACGGAAAAGTTTTGTATGTTTCAGGAGAAGAATCTGCAGAACAAATAAAATTAAGAGCAGACAGGCTAGGAATTCATAATGACGACATCTTATTCTTAGGTGAAACAGACATAGAGCTTATAGAAAATTCGATTTTAGAAATTAGACCAAAACTTGTAATTATAGATTCAATACAAACAATGTATTCAGATGAAATATCTTCAGCAGCAGGTACTGTTAGTCAGGTACGTGAAATTACTGCAAGAATTATGCGTGTATGCAAAAGTAATGAAATTACTACAATTATAATTGGTCATGTAACTAAAGAAGGAAACATCGCAGGACCAAGAGTTTTGGAGCATATGGTAGATACAGTTTTATACTTAGAAGGAGAAAGATATTTTTCATATAGAATATTAAGAGGTGTAAAAAATCGTTTTGGCTCAACTAATGAAGTTGGAATGTTTGAAATGCAAAGTGAGGGAATGGTAGAAATTACAAATCCATCTTCTATACTTATTTCAGAAAGAGAAGACAACCCATCAGGGTCTGTAATTGTTGCAAGTATGGAAGGGACAAGACCATTACTTATTGAATTGCAAGCATTAACAACACCAACAGTTTTTGGACTTCCTCGTAGAGCTGCAAATGGAATTGACTATAACAGGCTAACGTTGTTAGTTGCAGTACTTGAGAAAAGAGCAGGACTTGCGTTAAGCTCACAAGATATTTATCTCAATGTGGTAAGTGGAATAAAAATAGCAGAACCAGCAGTTGATTTAGGAACAATATTGGTATGCGCATCAAGCTTTAAAAACATCAGTATAGATAAAAGAACAGTCGTAATTGGGGAAGTTGGACTTACTGGTGAAGTCAGAGCGGTTAATTTAATTGATAAAAGATTAAAAGAAGCAGAAAAACTAGGATTTAAAACTTGTATCATACCAGAAAATAATAAAAAACTCTTGAAAGAACACTATAAGTTAGATATAATTGGGGTCAAGAACGTTAGTGAGGCGATGAAAGCTGTGGGACTTAAATGAGAGATGTGGACAGAGAAGATGTGTCCCCCGACTGACAAAAATGTCAGTTGAAGAAACGTCCCCGAACTGACAAGGAGGGAAAATGAGTTGAATATTACAGAAGTATTAAAAATGATTGCTCCTGGTACTCCTATTAGAGATGGACTTGAGAACATCTTGAAGGCTAAGACAGGTGCTTTAATTGTAATTGGTGATACAAAAGAAGTTTTGGATTTGGTTGATGGTGGTTTTCAATTAGATGTAGATTATACTTCATCTAGATTATATGAACTTGCTAAGATGGATGGAGCAATTGTACTTAGTAGTGATTTGAAGAAAATTCTTTATGCGAATACTCAAATTATTCCTTCACCTAGCATAGTGACTACAGAGACTGGTACAAGACACCGTACAGCTGAAAGAACAGCAAAACAGACTGGAGCGCTTGTAATTAGTATATCTCAAAGAAGAAGTATAATTACTATATTTAAAGGAAATTATAGATATGTGTTGGAAGACACGGCAAAAGTTATTTCAAAAGCCAATCAAGCACTACAAACCGTTGAAAAGTATAAGAAAGTGTTTGACAATAAATTGAGTTTATTAAATGAATATGAATTTAATGATATTGTTACACTTGAGAATGTTATAACTGCAATTCAAAGAGCCGAAATGGTGATGAAAATTGTTGACGAAGTTCAAAAATCTATATATGAACTTGGAGAAGAGGGAAGATTGCTAGAAATGCAATTAGAAGAGTTAATAGGAGATTTAGATGAAGAGGAACTATTAATTATAAAAGACTATGTGGCTCCTGGAAAGAAAAGAACTGCAGAAAAAGTTCTTGAAGAAATAAAAAAATTGGCATATGATGAATTGATGATTTCAGAAAGAATTGCTAAACTGCTTGGATATGAAGACTTTGACTCATATGATGAAGTTGCGGTATATACTAGAGGTTACAGGGTTCTTAATAAAATTCCGAGAATGCCAAGTAACATTGTAGAAAATTTAGTAAAATCGTTTAAGTCTTTCCAACATATACTAGACGCTGATTTACAACAACTTGATGATGTTGATGGAATTGGAGAGATTAGAGCCAGAACAATAAAAAGTTCTTTAAAACGTATGCAAGAACAATTTGTATTTGACAATTTAATATTGTAAATGTATAATTGGATTATCGTAAAATGATAGTATTAAATTGTCTATGAAAAAATGTAGCGGAGTATAGTGTGCTCCATAAAAATAGAGGAGAGAAAAGTATGAAAAAATTTAAAATAGTATTATTAATTATAGCAATTATATTAGTGGTTGTTGGAATTGTTTTTGTAGGTTATGGATTTTACAAAAAAGCTACAGTTGACATTCAAAATCCAGTTGCTACAATAGAAGTAGAAAATTATGGAACTATAAAAGTTGAACTATACCCTGATCAAGCACCAAATACTGTAACAAACTTTATTAGACTAGCTAATCGTGGTTTTTATAATGGCTTAACATTTCATAGAACTATACCAGATTTTATGATCCAAGGTGGAGACAAAGAGGGTACGGGTTCTGGATCACCAAAACTTAGTGATATCAAAGATAATATAAAAGATGATGCTATATACAATATTGAAGGTGAATTTTTAGCTAATGGATATAATAACACACTAAAACATAAAAAAGGTGTTATATCAATGGCAAGAAAAGACTATAGTAGTTATAGCAGTATAAATCCACAATTGACAACATATGGATATAACTCAGCAGGTTCTCAATTCTTTATTATGACAGAAGATAGCACATCATTAGATGGATATTATGCAGCTTTTGGAGAAGTAAAAGAAGGAATGGACGTTGTTGAAAAAATAGCTAATGTTGAAGTATACTATAGAAGTTCAGACCTAAAAGAAGGCGAAAGTGCTCCAAAAGATAGTGATGGCAACACAATAGCATCTGATAAACCAAAGGAAGCACCAGTTATAAAAAGTGTAACTGTAGAAACATATGGAGTTGATTATGGTACACCTAAAACTGTTGAAGAATTTGACATGAATACATGGTATTCAAATTATATAATGAAACAATATGGATATTCTAATTAAAGAGAAAAGTTTAAAACTTTTCTCTTTTTATATTCTAGGAATTTACTCCTAGTAGGAGTAAATTCTGTAGAAGATAAATATGCAAATTACTAGAATTTCTAGCAGTTTGCACTGCGTAGAAATTCTTTGTAATTTGTTTTTTTTAATTAATTGCCACAAAGTTACTATTGAAATTATTAAACATTTGTGTTATAACTAAAAGTAGTTGATTAAGGAGGAAAGTGAAATGGCTAAGAATAAAAAAAATAAAAGAGATTTTGGAAAAATTGCAACTAAAGTTATGATAGTAGTATTAACATTAATGATGGTTTTATCAGTTGCAGCATCTTTAATTTATTACATTGTATTAAACTAATATCCTTTAATAAATATAACAAAAGAGGTAAAGTATGTTTGAAAATTTAAGATTAAATTTCAGTGGAATTTGGAATTCGTTTGTAAGTTACATGTCTGAATTGTCACAAAATCCACTTAAGTTATTGACACTAATTTTAGATTTAGCAATAGTTGCATATATTTTATATAAGTTTATAGCATATGCAAAAAAATCAAGAGTATGGCAGTTATTAAAAGGTATTTTATTTATTCTAATAATTACAGCAATTAGTGATGTTTTGCAACTTAAAATATTGAATTTTATATTAACATTTTTTATGCCATATGGTGTAATTGCATTGATTGTTATATTTGCGCCAGAACTACGTAGAATGCTAGAACAATTAGGAACAAATAAAATAACTAAATATTTTGGAATAGACAAGGATCTAGAAACAAAAACAAAAGAAGATGTTTATAAAATTGTTATTGCAGCAACAGAACTTGCTAAAACAAAAACAGGTGGTTTAATTGTTATTGAAAGAGATATTAATATAAATGATATAATTGACACTGGTGTAAAGATGGAATCAGAGGTGTCACCACAATTGATAGTAAATTTATTTACACCTAATACACCATTACATGATGGTGCAGTTATTATTTCAAATAATAAAATAGCAGCAGCTGCATGTATATTGCCACTTGCTGATGACAAGGAAATTGCTAAAGAACTAGGAACAAGGCACCGTGCTGGACTTGGAATTTCAAAAGAATCTGATGCAGTTTCAATTATTGTGTCAGAAGAAACAGGTAAAATTTCAGTTGCAATAGATGGTAATTTAATAGCAGATGTAAAAGAAGAAGCTTTAAGAAATATTTTAATTAAACATGTAATAAACAAAAGATTTGCTGTAGAAAGAAAAAGAAGAATAAGACAATTTAAATTTAAAAAGGAAAATAAAAAAGAACAAAATGAGAAACATTAAATTAACTATTGAATATGATGGAAAAGACTTTAATGGTTGGCAAAAACAACCTAATAAACTGAATATTCAAGGAGAAATTGAAAAAGCAATTCAAAATGTTACAGGTGAGCAGGTGAACTTGATTGGTTCTGGAAGAACAGATGCAGGTGTTAATGCATTTGGACAAGTTGCAAATTTTAAAATTGATTCTGAATTTCCAATAGAAAAAATGGCAACAGCAATAAATTCTCAGCTAAAAAAATCAATACGTGTAAAAAAAGCTGAGGAAGTATCAAGTGATTTTCATAGTAGATACAATTGTCATAGTAAAACATATAATTATATTATAGACAACTCAGAACAGGGCTCTGCAATATATAGAAATTTGAGTTATCATGTTTCAAAAAAATTGAATATTGAAAAAATGCAAAAAGCAATTTCATATTTTATTGGTGAACATGACTTTAGTAGTTTTAAATCTAGTGGAACAAGTAGCAAAAGTAGTGTAAGAAAAATATATAATGCAACAGTTGAGAGAAAAAATAACAAGATTACAATTAGTCTTACAGGTAATGGGTTTTTATACAATATGGTAAGGATTATATCTGGAACCTTAGTAGAAGTGGGACTAAATAACATTGAACCAGAGGAAATACCAAAAATAATAGAAGCAAAAAATAGACAGATGGCTGGAAAAACATTACCGCCACAAGGACTATTTCTTATAAATGTAGAATATGATGAAAGGTAGCACATAAAGTGTTACCTTTTTTGTAACTATTTAATAATAAAAGACATACAATATAATAAAAAAGGGAGAAAGGTTGAAATATATATTTTTCAACTAGATTAATGCCTTGAGAAAGGAATGAATTTAATATGAATACATTATTATTATTTTTTGCTCTTCCAATTGCTACTATCATATTAGCAATTGTATTACAAAAAATTCTAAATAGTCCTTTACTAGTTGCTGCTACCTTTTTTGCAATTTACTTAATAGTAACATTTGCAGCATTTGATGCTGACTTTTTGGTTTATGCTATAGCATACACAATACTTGCATATATAACAGCTCTTCTAGTGAATGTAATTTGCAGATTTATAAAAATGCTTGCAAATCAAAATAACTGTACTTATAGAATAACAGAAAGACCAATTACTATTAGCACAAATTTATCAAGTGATGGAAATGACTTGACAAGTAATACTACATTATTAACATCAACAAATGCAACATCAAATAATAATTCGGGTGGATGTAGGTGCAATTGCAGAAGAAGGTAATGAAGGTTAATATTAAATTACACCTTAAATGTTAGAAATGAATTAACATTTAAAGGTGTTTTTTTATTGATTATATTAGTTACTTTTTTATAAAAAATAAAGAATATTACAAAAATATTACAAATGTATTAAATTTAAATTACAACAATATAATATGTTGTTTTTAGATGAAAAATGTTGTAAAATATATTCTAAGTGATAGAATAAGATAAAATATGAGGAGGAATAAAAATGGCAATAAATCCAATGCAAAGGAAAGCTCAAAATTCATTTCTTTTAGGAATATTAGTAACACTGTTAATAACAGGTATTATAATAGGACTTTTGGTTATTCAATTAACTAAAATGACTAAAGAACAAAAAGCAGCTGAAGCTGCAAAAAAGGAGATATATGTCTTAAAATCAGATGTTGAATCAGGACAATCTGTAACCTCAGACATGCTAGAAAGTAAAAAAATGGATATAACGGTTATTCCTTCAAATGCCCTAAATCAAGCAGATCTTACAAAACAAACAGATGTAAAAGCAGAAGATGGTAAGACTTTAATAAAAAAAGTAAATGTAGTATCAAAAATAAATTTGAAAAAAGGCACAATTATAACATCAGACATGATAAAAGTTGAGGGAGAACTTGAAAATGATGTTAGAAAAGTTGAATATAACACAATTGTAATGGGGTCACAACTTGAAAGTGGTAAATATGTAGATATTAGACTTAAACTACCTAGTGGTGGGGATTATATAGTGGCGTCACATAAAAAAATTGAAATACCTGAAATTGAAGGAACTCCATCATTAAATACAATGTGGCTTAATTTAAATGAAACTGAAATACTTTCTATAAGTTGCGCACTTGTTGAATCATATAAAATAGAAGGAGCTTTGTTATATGCAACAGAATATATAGAGCCAGGATTACAAGAAGCCGCTTCAGTAACATACTTGCCAAGTAATGAAACAATTAACTTGATTAAAAAAGATCCTAACTGTGTTAACACAGCAGCTGCAGCTATTGCAAATGAGTTAATTAGAATAGACAATGGATCAGAAGAAGATTACAGAGGTAAAAAGGATGTTGTTAGAGTTCCAGTTAATAATGCTTTAAATGAAAACTCAGAAACATCAGCAGAAAGCGTAAAGTCAAAATTACAAGAAGAAGCAAAAGCTATGCAAGAAGCAAGACAAAAATATTTAGAGTCTTTAGGTGGAGCTGAATAAAATGAAATGGAGGAATATATGAAAACAATAGGCTTTATAGGAGCGTATGATAAAACAGATTTAATAGTATATATTGCAAAAATATTTGCAACCATGGGAAAAAGAGTTTTAATGATAGATGCTACAATATTACAAAAATCAAAATATATTGTTCCAACGATATTGCCTGCTCAATCATATGTAACTTCATTTGAAGATATAGACATTGCTGTTGGATTTTATGACTATGATTCTATAAAAAATTATTTAGGAGTTTCAACACTTGATTATGATTACATTTTTATTGATGTAGATAATATTGAAGGAATAAATGATTTTAATGTAAAAACAGCAGACAGAAACTACTTTGTAAGTGGATTTGATTCATATTCACTAAAAAGAGGATTAGAAATATTAACAGGAATATCTGAAAGATTATCATTAACTAAGGTTTTATTTTCAAAAAACCTTAGTTATCAAGAAGAAGAATATTTTAACTTTTTATCATTAGGGGTAAAAGTTGATTGGACAGAAGAAACAATATATTTTCCATTTGAACAAGGAGATGCAGGAACTATTATTCAAAATCAAATGGTACAAAAAATTAAGTTTAAAAAGTTAACACAGCTATATAAAGAAAGCTTAATGTATATAGCTAATCAATTAATAGACACTGAACAAGGACAAAACGAAATGAAAAAGGTGTTTAGACAGTTAGAAAAAGGAGTTTAATAATGGCAATTATAACATTTTGTAGTAATGAAATGAAAGAAACAGGACAAACTTTGTCATTGGCAGCAATTGCAACATATATGGCAATTGAACATAATTACAAAATATTAATGGTACCTACAGGATTTAATGATTTAACATTAGAAAACTGTTTCTGGAAGTATAATGATATTAGACCAACTGGAGCATTTAAACAAAATGCTGCAGCTGTTGGTTTAGACTCTGGAGTTGAGGGACTAATAAAAGTAATAAACAGTAATAAAACAAACAATGAAATTGTAAAAAGTTATTCAAGAATAATCCTAAAAGACAGATTAGATATTTTATTATCTCCAGCTACAAAAATGTATCAAGAATATGTTCAAATTGCACCATATTATTCAACAATAATACAAACAGCAAACAGATATTATGACCTAGTGTTTGTTGACTTAAGCAAGAAAATGCCTAGAAAAGAAATTGTAGATATATTACAATCTTCGGACTTAGTTGTAATGAACTTAACTCAAAGATTAAAAACCATTGATGATTTTATGATGCTAAGAGAAAAAAGTGAATTTTATAGAAGAAAAAATATAATTTTGAATATAGGCAGATATGATAAATTTTCAAAATACAATGATAAAAATATTACTAAATATTTAAAAGAAAGAAAAAATGTATCTGTTGTTCCATATAACACATTATTTTTTGAATCATGTTCAGAAGGAGAAATTGTTGATCTTTTGTTAAAATTAAGAAGTATAACAGATGAAACGGATAGAAATGCAAATTTTGCAAAAGAACTCAAAAAGTTAGATGACAATATATTAACAAAATTACAAGAATTACAGATGAAAATGTAAACTAAAAGGAAGGAGACAAAGGAAATGCTAAATGTACTTTTAAGCATAATTGTAGTTTTAATTGCTGGTTTTTTAGTTTATCGATTTATTCAAAAAAGAAAAAATGAAGAAGCTGAAGCTACAGTAGAAGTTGATGATAAAACATATACTTTGGAAACGATGACTGCTTTTGTAAAAAACAGACTAGATGAAATAACAAAAATCAACTTATATGATATTGGGCTTTCAGAAGAAGAACTAAAAAGAAGAAAACAAAAAAAATATGAATTGAAAAAAGCATTAAAAGGTTGTACATATGGAGATGTAAATGATAAAAAGTATATTAAAGAATTAATATATGACATATTATCAAGAGAATATAATGTAAACGAAACAAATATATCTAAAGCAATTCCTTTTGATATACCTTCTTTATTAACTGCACAAGACAAATTTGATATTATACTATATATGTATAAAAATGAATTTGCATATGAGGCAATGGCCGAAATAATAAAAAAATATCATTTGGATGATTTAAAATATGTAGCAGGTGAAGCAAAACCTTGTTATGTAATTACTGCAGAAGAAATAAATAAAATTTTTGACCAAGAAAATTTTATGCTAACATTTACAGATAAATTAAATGTAGTTGTACAAAGAATTTATCAACATTATAAGGGTTATAGTAGTATAGATGAAATTAGAGATATGAATATAGATGGTATATCTGGTGGTGTATCAGGTTTGCCAGAATCATTTTTAAGTCAGGTAGCGCAAACAACAGATGGAGATTATTTACAACAAATTGCTGATCATAAGGTACCACGTGCATGTGATAGTATTTGGATCATGTTCCATGGTAAATCTATTCGTTTAGCATTTTTATCATTTGGATCAGAAGCAGAATTAAAAAGAGTTTGTCAAAATATTTATAAATATAATAATCCTGGTCAGTTATCAGATACAAATGGTTATAAAATTAATGAAATGAAAGATGGTTCTCGTGTTGTTGTTGTAAGACCAAGTATGTCAGAAACATGGGCATTTTTCGTAAGAAAGTTCGACGTACAACGTGCGTCGCTTGAACAAATAATTCGTTTCCCAGGAAAAGAAGAAGCAATTGATTTATTAAAATACCTTGTAAAAGGCGCAAGAATTATTTCACTAACTGGTGAACAAGGATGTCGGAAAAACAACAATGCTTATGGCTATGATTGAAAACATATATGAAACAATGAACCTTCGTATTACAGAAACTGCATTCGAGCTTCACTTAAGAAAAATTTATCCAACAAGAAATATACTATCAATGAGAGAAACTGAAACTGTTTCTGGACAAGACTGTTTGGACGTTCAGAAAAAGACAGATGGTTCTGTTAATATCATCGGTGAGGTTGCAACAGACCCTGTTGCTTCATGGATGATTCAATCTGCTCAGGTTGCATCAAAATTTACATTATTTACTCACCATGCTAAAACATTTCCAGATTTAGTAACAGCATTACGTAACTCAATGTTAAGAGCTGGCGTATTTAAAGATGAAAAAACAGCAGAAGAACAAGTTGTACAAGTATTAAACTTTGATATACATCTAGTAAAAGACTTTAGAGGTAGAAGATATATTGAAAGAGTTACAGAATGTATTCCAGTTGAAGAAAAAAATGAATACACATTTGATTACAGAAAAGAAAAAACTCTAGAAGGCAAATTAGATAAATTTATGGATAATGCAACAATGTTCTTTACAAAAACTACAAACAGAGAATTGTATAAATACAGAAATATACTTGAATATCAAGATGGAAATTATGTATTAACAAACCCAATATCAGAAGAAAATATCAAAGCAATGAGAAACAATATGGATGATAGTGACATTGATGGCTTTGAAGACTTTTTAAGAAGAAATTGGGGCATAAAATTAAAAAGAGAAGCTGATTATGAAGAGTCAACATTAGAAATGCCAAAAACAGAAGAACCAAAAGCTTTAGAAGAAGCTACAGCTAAAAGAAGAGGTAGAAAACCTAAAAATACAACAATATAAAAACAAATGAAAGAGAGGTGATTTTAAGATATATGGATATTGATATGTTAAAATACCTAATGATTGGAGTAGGAGCTTTATTTCTACTTATAGTAATTGCTTATTTAATTATAAGAAAGAAAAGCCAAAGCTCTGAAATAGCTCAAATTAGAAAATTACGTGAAGGAACACAAACAACAAGTTTTTCTTCAGAAGTTATGTATCAAAAACTATATGTATTTTATCTTAAAACACCATTTTTAAAAAGATATATATTAAAACTTAGAAGAAGACTAGCTATAATAAATGTTGATGATGAATATTTAACAAGAAAGCAGTCATCAAAAATTTTAAGTAAAACATTAATTATTGTTATACCATTAGCACTTGCAATTATAATTATAACTAAAAATAATGCATTATTAATGACAATGCTGTTAATATTTGAATTATTTATGGTTGACACATTTATAGATGGAATGGTAGACAAATTGGACAATAAATTATTAAGAGAACAAATAGAGTTCTTCTCAGAAATTAGACATGCATACCATGAATTCAATATGGTTGAAGAAGCAATTTACCAAGTTGCACAAGATGATGATAAACCAGAAATGTCAAGACAAGCTGAAAAAATATATGAAGTATTAATATCAAATGATCCGGAATCTGAACTTGAAAAATATTATGATGTTGCTCCAAATAGTTATTTAAAAGAGTTTGCAGGAGTATCATATTTAACAAAAGAATTTGGAGATCGTAAAATAGATAATTCTTCATTATACTTAAAAAACTTAAACAATATTACACAAGAAATGCAACTTGAAATATTAAAAAGAGATAAATTAGATTATACATTTCAAAGTTTGGCTGTTATATCAATAGTCCCAATGCTTTTTATAGAGCCAATAAAAAATTGGGCTGTATCGCAATTTGATTTTACAGATAGTTTTTATAATGGTAAAGATGGAATGATAGTTCAAATATTGCTTTTGATTGCAACATTTGTATGCTATATACTTACAAGAAAATTAAAAGACAATGGTTCAACAGCAATGAACACAAAAAATACCGAAAATCCATGGCAAGCAAAGTTATATAAAATACCAGTTATTAAAAAATTTATTAATTTATTTGTTCCAAAAGATGGAACTAAAGAATATAGAGAACTAAAAAATAAAATGAAAAATGCTGCTTCAAAAGATAAAATGGAGTGGATATATATAAATAGAATTTGTCTATGTTTAGGTGCATTCATTGTATCAATATTTCTAATAGGGCAACTTCATAAAATTGCAATTGACAAAGTATATACAGACCCGACCACAACATATGACATAATAGGCGAAATGGATGATAAACAAAAGAAAAGTGCGATGCAATTAACAGAATCAGATAATCAATATATTAGATATTATAAAGGTGATACAAAAGCTACTGCAGATGACATTGAAAAAACAATGAGAAAAGGAAAAATAAATAAAGACTATATAAATAGTAATGATAATGAAGTAAAAAGTGCAGCAGAAAGAGTGTACAAAAAACTTCAAACAGTTAATACTGAAAAAATGCAATGGTTTGAAATTTTACTTGCAATGGTGTTAGCGATAATTGCATATAACTTTCCAATTTGGCTTTTAATATTCCAAGCTAAAATGAGACAAATGGAAATGGAAGATGAAGTAATGCAATTTAATACTATTATTTTAATGCTTATGAAAATAGAAAGAGTAAATGTTGAAATTATACTTGAATGGCTTGAGAGGTATGCAAATATCTTTAGAGAGCCTATAAGTAAATGTGTTAACAACTACGAAAGTGGTGCATGGGAAGCACTTGAACAACTAAAAGAAGAAGTTTCTTACCAACCTTTTATTCGTATAGTTGAAAGTTTACAAGCAGCAGTAGAAAAAATACCAATTGCAGATGCATTTGATGAACTAGATACAGAAAGAGATTACTACCAAGCAAAAAGAAAGGAATCTAATGAAAGATTAATTGCTAAAAAAGGTAGAATTGGTAAGGTAATAGGATTTGCTCCAATGGTTCTTCTATTTGTTGCATACTTAATTGTACCATTAGTATTTATAGGACTAATGAGCATGAGTGAAACATTTGCAAATATGACTTCTAAAAACAGTCTTTAATAAAAAAAGAAAGGATATAAAAGATGGAAAATGCGTCAAAAGCGTTAATAATGGCTGGTTCAGTTTTGCTTTCACTATTAATAATAAGTGCATTAGTATTTTTGTTTAATCAAATAGGTGTATTTAAAAGGTCGGAAGTGAGTGAAAAAGACATTGAAAAATTGGCAGAATATACAAAACAAATAGAAACTTTCAATAGGGATTTATATGGAAGTGAATTATTATCATTATGTAATTTAATTGAAGACTATAATGCAAGGCAAGCAGATTTAAAAGGTTATGATGAAATTGAAGTAGCAATAAAGCAGGAGAATCCAATAGAGAGTCTTATATTGAATTCATCTGGAAGTGGTACAACATCAGAAATATCAATAAAAGGATATTATACAAGCAGTAAAGGTTTAGTTAAAGATTTTCAAAAACTAGAAGATAGGGTAAACACGCTAAAGAAAAAGAAATATTATGGAAAAGATATTGAAAAACTAGCTGGTTTGAAAGATAGAGAATTAAAGGCTTACTTAGCAGATAAAGTTTCTGGAATAGAAAATTTGGATTTATCAGATATATCTTCAATTGCAAATAGTACACTAAAGGAAATGTTGATAAATAAAGAAAACTATGTAGGTTTAAAAACTGACTTAACAACATTTAAAAACAAAAAATTTACGATAAAATACACATATAACAATGATACTTTAAGAGTTAAAAAAATAGAAGCTAATGGATAGCAATATACAGTGAAAGGAGCTATAAATGGAAAATGCATCAAAAGCCTTAATAATGGCAGCAACAATTTTATTAGGCGTAATGATAATAGCAATTGGTGTATATTTATTTTCATCATATGCTCAATATAGCTCCAATACATATAAAAAAATTGAGCAGGCTCAAATTGATCAATTTAACTCACAATTTTTAAAGTATTATGGCTCAGAAGAAATTACACTAAAAAAATATGATGCAAGTGATTCAGATATATCACAAAAGAAAATAGTATCAATTCTTTGCTCTGCACATGATATTATATCATTAGCTAATTTAGCTCAAAAAAACAATCAGTATTATGAAATTGAAAATGAGGTAACTGAAGGTAGCGAAGCTAGTAACTATATTCAAATAAAGCTTAAAAAAGTAGACAATAATATTGAAAAATGGACTGAAGAAAAAAAGATTGATTTTTTAAAAAATTCAACATATTCTGTAACAATAAATGGTAAAGTAAGAGTAAAAAACAGGTATTATTACATAAATTCAGAGCCAAAAATAAATAGTGGAACAAAAAGGGTATATTATTTAGAATTTGAAGAATATAAATATTCAGATGATATGGAAATTATCTCATAATTTTCCAGAAAAAAATTAGTGAAAAATGTTTACATTTTTTATGGTTTAATGCTATAATAAAGGAAGTATTGAATGAAAAAGAGTATAATAATTATTTTAATTTTATTACTTATTGTAAGTACAGCGGTTTGCTTATATGTGTATAACATAAACAAAACTGAAAGTTATGCTGAAAAAAATAATAAAGAATATGAAAAATTTTATGACCAAGAAATTTTAGGTACTACATTAATTAGTATAATAAATAAAGCAACAAATGACAATGAAAAAAATGATGTAGAAAAACAAGAAGATGCTATTTATTATATTGATAATAACAAAAATTCAGTACAAATAACTATAAAATTTTTAGATAGTGATAAAATAATAAAAATGGAAGAAATTTCACAAAAACAAACAGAAAATTTTGTACAAGTATTTGCTACAGCTACATTTAAATGTACACAAATACAATATCATGAAAAAACAAAATGTATAAAAAGCATGTATTTTGAGCAAATAAAAAATTAAGATTTTAATATTTAGATTTAATCTAAAAAATAATAAAATAAGAGTAAAATTTAAACAAAACGAAGGAGGAATTTTTTATGGAGAACGCATCAAAAGCTCTAATTATAGCAGGTGCAATTTTATTATCAATTTTAATTATAGGTTTAGGTATGTTTATTTATAGACAAGCAGCAGGAGTGATGAATAATACAGGACTAGATGAACTTGCAGTTGACAAACATAATGAAGGATTTTTACAATATCAAGGTACAAAAGTATCTGGTACTCAAGTGAAAGCATTAGTTAAAAAAATAGAAGCTAACAACAGAACAAATTCAGATGATGAATCACTACAAATTTCGGCTACACTTGATGGAACTGTTTTGATTGGAACTGGTTCAAATTTTAAATCTAGTGGTACAGCATCAAGCAGTATAAAATCAGGTTATACTTATAGTGTTGACTTTACTTATGATACTGGTAGCAATTATGTTAATGCTTGTACAATTACGCAAAATAAGTAAACTAATTTAAACTGAATAGAGTTTTTATAAACTATTTTAAATAATAGGTAAAAGAATATGGAAAATTTAACAGATGCTTTAAAAATAGCTTTTGCAGCAACAATATTTATTATGGCATTAACTATTGCAATAACTATGTTTTCACAGTTAAATACAACATCAAAAATACTTATTGCAAGTAGTGATATAACATCATTTTATGAATATGAGGTCGGAAACAAAAATAGTAAAAATAGAATTGTTGGGCTAGAAGCTATCATACCTACATTGTATAAATACAAAAAGGAAAACTATACAGTTCTTTTCTTAACTAAAGAAGGAGAACCATTAGACTTATATACATCTCAAAAACCTCAAGAACAATGGGGAAGTGGTGGTACTCCAAATCCAAATGTAGGATTAATTGGAAAATATTATGGTGATATGAATAATGACAATCACCCTGTTTGTGCATTTGATATAGATGAAGAAACCATTAGGCATGAACCATGGATAGGATCACCTGAAGATTACAAAAAGAATCTTGATGCTTTTTTAAATGGAGGTGAATTTGAATATACTGACTCTAGCCATCCTAATGGAAGCTACAAATATGATAGCTTTATTGAAAAGTATTCAAGTAGAAGCTTTAAAGAACTAATAGGTGAATATACATATAATGTTAATGCAAAAGATGATGATGTTACTATAGGTGGCGTAAAATTAGATAATGATTTACTAAAGGGAAGAAAGAAAAGAGTTATAATATATCAATTAATTTAAAGGAGTATTTATTATGGGAGATAGTTTAATTACAATTATTGCAATATTTTTAGCTGCTATTTTAATGTTTGTGTTTCCACTTATGTCATTATCAGAAAGAACAGATGACATTTCTCAACTTGCAGTTCAAACAGCAACAAATGAATTTGTTGATAACATTAGAACAACAGGAAAAATAACATATACGGATTATGAAAAATATCTAGAAACAATTAATTCAACAGGCAACTCTTTTGAAGTTGAAATAAAAGTTCAACAACTTGATGAAAACCCTGGTGTAAAGGTTACTCAAGCTGAAATGACTAAAATAGGTGAAAATGTATATTATAATAAATATACTAGCCAAATAGAAGAAGAGTTAAACAAAAATGGAAAAATGAAATTAAAAGAAGGAGATATGGTTTCAGTTACTGTAAAAAATACAAACCAAACTATAGCTCAATTATTAAGAAACTTTTTCTACCAAGTTGCAGGAGATGATTCACATCAAATTGCAGCTTCACATGGTGGAGTTGTTACTGTAAATGCAAGTAACGATTAAAAGAATATTGGGATTTTTAAAATCCTTATAAGAAAAAAATATAGGGAGTGATTATTCACTCCCTTTGTTAATAAATAAGATTCAAAAGAAGGGAGAATATACAAAATGAAAATGCAACATATTGCGGTAATATTTGTTATTATAATAATACCAATTTCAATTATAACATCATTTTATATTAGTACCCAAATAGATACAATAACCCTTCAAACAGAATATGATACAAAATTAAGTGATGCAACATATGGTGCTGTTAAAGCATTTCAAATTAATACTGTAAATAATAGGTATTCAACAGTTAGTGACTCAAAAATAAGAGATATAGAAGCATCAGTTAACACTTTTTTTAACTCACTAGGTAATAGTGAAAATTTAACTAAAGAGGACTTAAAAAACAATGTACCAGCATTAGTGTATACATTATATGATGGTTATTATATTTGTACTAAATATGATAATGTAATGCCAATAGCACTTGATAAAGCTGATGGAGAATTGATATTAGATGAAACAAGATTAAATTCAAATGAACCTAACTATGGATTAAAGACATATATATATTATTCATGTAGATATAAGAAGGGTAAAAAAGATTTTGTTGTAAATTATACATTAGATAATGCAATTACCATTTATGGAAAATTTGATAGCTCGGGTGATAAAAAGACTTTATCAGGTTATTTAATAAATACAAATAAAATTACTGATGTATCACATGACCCTAACAATGTTTTAAGCTGGAGTTTAAAGTATGATGGTGTATTAATTGAACCAGAAATATTAACTGAACACGTATTATTTTCTGATGAGAAAAGCGGAGATTATGAATATACAGAATATAATGGCCAAAAATTTTATTATGATAATTCTGATACAATAGCACCTTATTATTTTTACTATAATAATTATTCAAAAGTAAAAGTAGTAGATGCAAAAACTAAAAGCTTTTTAGAAGCAAGAACGAAATATGGCACAGATGGAAAAAGGCACCTATACTGTACAAATGCGTTTGAATATTATTATAATGCAAACACGTTTACTAATACGGTACGTGGTTTAATTGGAGATATTACCCAAGCTGATGCAGTGAAATCTGATACACAAGCTAGATTAGCAACACTTTCTACAGAGGAAAGAAACAACTATTTTTCAGTAAATACAGGTAATGAAAACATATTTGAGGTATCAAATGACAATGACCCATTAATGTCTGGCTCAACCTTTAATGAAAACCGTATAGCTGTAATAAGAAAATCAATTGAAACAAATTTATCAGCAGCTATATCAAATTATAACAGATATTCAGATGATACATATGAATTTAGTATGCCAAAACTAAATGAAGTTGACTGGGGTAAGCTAACAAATAATGTTTCGGTTATGACTTTTTTACAAGGAATACCAATTGGACATAAATATTATAATAATTATTGTGTAATTACAAATAACAATAATGAAGAAGTTGTAAAAGAAGAAAATATATATGTTATTACTCAAGAAGGCGAAAATAGAGAATATCATATGGCAGGATGCAAAAAATTAATGGAAACAAGCTCCACAATATTAAAGGCTTTTGCTAATACAACATTTATGAGGCAAACAGTAAGAATTTCAGAAGGTGATTACAGGTATTTTTACCCACAAACAACTAAAGTAAATCCAAATAATGAAAGTGATACAGCACTTCATAATCTTACAGGTTGCTATTATTGTATTGTAAATGCTTCAGATGTTTATAATGTTGAACAAATATTACAAGGAGTGGTTTATCGGAAAAGATAATAATTGGGAAGATAAACCAATTACAAATACTCTTACAAGATTTAATGAAGTAAGAAGACAATATATTTTAGCTTTAGGCAGAGAAAGGTATAATTTATATCAATCAAATATGGGTTCTTTTTAAAATAAAAGTTTAAAAAAATAAAATTTGGTTACTCTAATTAAAGGAGAGTGACCAAATGAAACTATATAAAAAAATTATAATAGTTTTGCTTTTGTTAATTATTTTTATTTATGTTTGCAATATTAGTTTATTGCCCAGTAATTATATAATAATGCAGGGAGAAAACTTAAACATATTTACTATTATTGGTCTTTCAATAAAAGAAAAAAGTAATTCACAAACTTTGCAAACAGCAAGTAATATAAATAAAACAAAAGTAAATGAAATTGGAAAAATTAATTTAAGTTTAAACTTATTTAATACATTTTCTATAAAAGATATAAATGTAAATGTTGTTTCTAAAACAAAGGTTATACCAATGGGAAATGCAATTGGTATGAAGCTTTATACAGACGGTGTGCTAGTAGTTGGAATGTCTGAAATAGAAGGAAAAAAACCATACGAAAACTCAGGTATAAAAGAAGGAGACAGAATAGTACAAATAGATAAAAATGAAATTAGCAATACAGAACAATTAATGGAAGCTGTAAATAAATGCAATGGAAATGAAGTATCTGTAAAATATATACGTGATGAAAAAACAATTACAACAAGTATAACTCCTGTAAAAAATGGTAATAACCAATACAAAATAGGCTTATGGGTTAGAGATGCTGCAGCAGGTGTTGGAACACTTACATTTTATGAACCTTCATCAGAAATGTTTGGTACACTAGGCCATGGAATATTAGATATAGATACATCAGGACTTATAAAAATTGCTAATGGTGAACTAGTAACAACCAACATATTAAGTATTACAAAAGGAAAAAAAGGCGAACCAGGGGAAATAAGAGGCTCAATTGAATCTGGATATACAATAGGCAGTATTACTAAAAATACAAATTTTGGTGTGTTTGGAAAATTAAATAAAACTTCATATATTAATACTCAAAAAAGCGACGAAATTGAAGTTGCTTTAAGAGATGAAATAAAAACTGAAGATGCACAAATTATATGTGAATTAGAAAATGGAAAAAAACAATATTATAATATAAAAATTCAAAAAGTATTTACAAATAATAATAAAGATAACAAAAGTATGTTAATAAAAATTACTGATGAAAAATTATTACAAAAAACAGGAGGAATAATTCAAGGAATGAGTGGAGCACCAATAATTCAAAATGGTAAGTTTATAGGAGCTGTTACACATGTACTTGTAAATGACCCAACAATGGGTTATGGAGTATTTGCTGATATTATGTTAAAGCAAATGAAAGAAGTAGAATAGGTAAGGGTGAGGTTAAAATGAAAAAATCAAAAGGAAATGTTACAATCATAGTGATAATTGCTATTATAGTTATTTTAATATTGGCAATTGTAGGGTTATTTGTATATCAACATATGATAGCTACAAAAGATACAGGTTCAAATACACAAATGCCAACCCGAACAAACGAACAATTAAATGTTGACACCGAAAATAATCAGACAAATAGTGAAAACACTCAAGAAAATAATACTCTAATAGATACAACATTTAATATAATTCCAGATGGCGGAGGAGATACTGGTGAAGTTGAACCTATGGAATTATCTTCAACAAAGTATTATTATAATCAATTAGATTCAAATGCAAAAATTATATATGATAAATTAAAAAAAGAAAAAAATAGTTTTAAAACAGGAAATCATGTATTTGATTTTGGAACAGAATTTAACACACTTTTGCATACTGATAATGGAAAAGAAACACTAAAAAAAGCTTTTAGTGCAGCTATAGATGCATTTGTATATGATGACTGTGAACTATTTTATGTAGATCCTTCTAAATTAAGTTTAGTTAGTGAGACTAGAAGTTTAGGGGGAATAGATACATATTATATTTCAATAGGAGCAGGAAGTAACCCAAACTATTTAAGAAGCAGTTTTCAAACTAAGGAATCTATAGAAGAAGCTCAAAAATATTTGGATGGAATTGTAAATCAAATAGTAGAACAAACAAAACAAGATACAGATCTTTCAAAAGCAAAAAAAGTCCATGACTGGCTAATAAGTGTAGTTAATTATGGAGAATTAAATACAAAAAATCATGGTAATATTTATGGTACTATACATGATAAAACAGCTACATGTGAAGGTTATGCACGAAGTTTTAAATATATAATGGAAAAAGTAGGGGTTCCAACAATATTGGTTACTGGAACTGCTAAAAATTCAGAAGGTAAAACTGAGGCACATGCTTGGAATTATATACAAATAGATCAAGCATGGTTTGCAATAGATCTTACTTGGGATGATCCTGTTATAATAGGAGAAGGAACAGTAAGTGAAGAACAAAAATATAAATATTTTCTTAAAGGTGCAGATGAATTTTTTGCAGATCATACAGAAAGTAAAACATTTTCAGAAAATGGCACAGACTTTAGTTTCCCAATAATATCAGGAAGTAGTCATAAATAAAATATAAAAAGCAAAGTTTTCACTTTGCTTTTTTTTGAGTTTACTTTATTAACATTGGTCCAATATTTGTAACCGTACCAGCACCAAGGGTTAAAACAATATCATTTTTTATAGTATGTTCTTTTAAATATTTTACAATTTCATTAAAGTCTGGTATATATAAAGCTTGTTTATTATAGTAATTTTTTAATCTATCAACTAAATCTCTAGAAGAAATATTATAAATATTATCTTCTCTAGCTGCGTAGATGTCTGTAATAATTATATTGTCAAAATCAAGCAATGCTTTAGCGAAATCATCTAATAAAAGTTTAGTTCTGCTATATGTATGAGGCTGAAAAACAACCCAAGATTGCCTATAATTTTTTTGACTTACTGCATGTGATGTTGCCATTATTTCAGTAGGATGATGACCATAATCGTCATATACACTAACACCTTGATTAAATTGGCCAACATACTCAAATCTTCTATGTGCACCAGTATATTTTAGTAATGCATTTTTCATGTCTTCTTTTGAAATTCCATATTCATGGCAAACAGCGATACAAGCTAATGAATTTAAAACATTATGCATTCCTGGAATAGATAATTGAAATGTTTTATAAAAACTATTATTGTAATATACATCAAAGCAAGCAAAACCATCTTGATTAAATTTTATATTTCTTGCAATAAAATTAGCGTTTTCACTTTCAAGTGCAAATGTAACTATTTTAGATTTTGAGTCTTTTGCTATTTTTCTACAATTCGGATCATCACTATTAATTACCAATAAACCATCTTCAGGGAGAAGTTTTATATAATTATCAAATGATTTAACAATATTATCTAGATTTCCAAAATAATCTAAGTGGTCGTTATCAATATTTAAAATTACTTCTGTTCTAGGGAATAATTTTAAATAACTTTCAACATATTCACATGCTTCAATTATAAAGTATTCACTATTTCCAACACGATAATTTCCTTTTAAAGGTTTTAAATAAGCACCTACTTGAATAGAAGGGTCTTTATGAGCCTCTAAAAAGCACATTGAAATCATAGAAGTAGTTGTAGTTTTTCCATGTGTACCAGATATACATATACTATTGTTAAAAGCTTTTGTAATTTTTCCTAAAAATGTTCCTCTCTCAATTGTTGGAATATTTAATTCATGAGCTTTTAAAAGTTCAATATCGTCTTTTCTTATAGCTGCACTATATACAACAATATCAGCTTTAGCTAAATTTTCTAAATCATGGCCAATAACAACATTGATACCATTTTCAATTAATCTTTCAGTAGTTTCAGAAGGGGTGGAATCAGAACCTGTAACATGAAATCCCCAAAATTTTAGAATTTCGGCAATTCCACTCATACTAATTCCGCCAATACCTATCATATGTACATTTTTATATCTTTTTAATTCTTCAATATTTGCCAAAGAAATACACTCCTTTAAGTTTAATAATATGTTTGTATTTTTTACCAAAAGTATTATATACTTTATATTGATATTTTTCAATATTTTTCTTAAATAAGTGCTAATAAATAAAAGCTATAATATTATATTCAAAAAGATAAAAGATGTGAATAATAAAAAAATATATAAAATTTGTAAAATAAAGAAGGAAAAACAGAAAAAGTGGCGAATAATATAATTGTACATAAGAAATGTATAAAAAACTTGAAAGGTGGTACTTAAAATGCAAATTACAGATGTACGTTTAAGAAAAAAATTAAATCCAGAGAACAGAACAAAGGCTGTTGCTTCTGTAACATTCGATAATGAATTTGTTGTACATGATATCAGACTTATCGAACGCCAAGATGGAGCATACATTATTGCTATGCCACACAAAAAAACTCCAAACGGAGATACTAAAGACGTGGCACATCCAATTAATGGTGAAACAAGAGAGAAAATTCAAAAAGCTATATTAGAAGCTTATGAAGCTCCAGAAGCTGAAGAAAATTCAGAATCAGAAGAATAATAATAAAATCAAAAAGAAATACTCCTTGCGAAGTATTTCTTTTTTTGTTTCCATCAGTTGATGGATGAGTTCTCAGAGGTCATTGAAAAGAAATTAGAGATAATCTTTTCATAAGCCTCATTGGGCGGTGTAAACGTGATTTTGAGTGTTGCAGGTTCGACTACGGCAAATTCGATACTGCTGTAGTGTGCGGCACACATGTTGTACCGTGATGCAAAATTGCTTATTACACTCATTGAACTTGCGATCACATTAAATGTGATTTTCAGCTCATTGAATGTAAGCTGAACCGTTCCGAGAATTTCAGAAGTGTCGCTAAGCGGTTCTGCATTCAAAACAGTCATAATCGACTCTCCCGAAATTGACATACAGTTAAGCATGTCAATCAAATTTGCTGTCCGATCCAATACCTTTTCGAGCTTAATGGTTGATACGAAATGTTTCATAAAATGACCTCTTTTTAAATATTTCTAGCGCATATCTCACTAGTTATAAATATTATACCATATATTTCAAATAATGTAAAATTTGAGAGAAGAGGCAAAAATTGAAATAAATATTGAATTTTTATTGTAAAAATGTAAATTATAATATAAAATTGTATCATAGGGAGAAAAATATGAAAAAGTTTATATATAAAGTTTTATTGATTTGTTTATTTATTATTTTCGCATTTACAGTAAAATCTTTTGCAACATCTGATTTTACTTATACTCTTGATTCAAGCGGAAATGCAATGATAACAGCATATAAAGGAACAGAAAGTAATTTAACAATTCCAAGTACAATAGACGGACATAATGTTTCTACTATAGATAGACATGCTTTTAATGAAAGTAGGAATTCTACTAATGGAAGTGTTCTAAAAAGTGTTGTAGTTAGTGAAGGAATTGAAAAAATAGGATTATTAGCATTTAATGGATGTGAAAACTTAGAGTCAGTAAAATTGCCAGAAAGTTTGAAAGATATAGATATGCAGGCATTTTTGGGATGTAGTAAATTAAGCACAATAAATATACCATCACAAATACAATATATTTTAAATTCTACTTTTCAAGAAACTAATCTTACAGAAGTTGATATACCTGAAAACGTAAAAAACGTTGCGGCAAGAGCTTTTGGAATTTGCAAAAACTTAAAAAAAGTAAGAATTTATTCTAGAGATATCACATTAGATCAAGGAGTGTTTGAATATGGATCATCTGATTTAGTTTTATATGGATATGAAGGTTCTACAACCCAAACATATGCTGAGCAAAATAGTATAAAATTTGAAATATTATCTAGTGGTGAACAAGAGCCACCAACAGAAAATTTGAGTCTAAACAAAAATAAGCTAGAATTAAAAGAAGGAGAAAGCGAAACTATCTACATTACGTCAGATACAATGGTAGAGTGGACTAGCAGTGATAATAAAGTGGCTACTGTAGATAATGGAAAAGTAACAGCTATAAGTGCTGGAAAAGCAGTAATTACGGTTTCAACAATGGATGGAACAGCAAAAGCTACATGTGAAGTAATAGTAACTAAAAAGGAAACTGAAGTTGAGATTGTACCTATTAAATCAATTTCTATAAGTAGGTCATCATTATCATTAAAAGTAGGTGATATAGAAATGCTTTCAGCTGTTATTTCTCCAGCTAACGCTACAGATAAAAGCGTTGTATGGAGTAGTAATAATGAAAAAGTTGTAACTATACAAAATGGAAAGGTTACAGCAAAGGCTGTAGGTATCACAATAATAACAGTTTCAGATAAAGATGGTACACATAAGGCAACATGTACCGTTACTGTGACTGAAAAATCAACTACACAAAATCCTGATAATACAATTGCAAAAGGCGAGTTACCTCAAACAGGAATAAAATCTATTATAGCAATTACTTTAATTTTAATATCCATTATTATACTTGGAGTATATATATACTTAAAAAAGTTTAAGGATGTTAAATAATAAAAATTACAAATGCACATAATTATAAATTAATTACGTGCATTTATTTTGCAAAAATAACAAAAAATAGTAAAAAGTGGTTGACTTTAGGCACAATACATTGTATAATAATAAAGCATGTATGCGATGAAGTAAGATGTGGCTACAAATGTTATAGTAATATACATTTGGAGGGAACTCTTATGGAGTATGTTATGGCTTAGACCAGGCGGTAAGTTAAGAACAAATAAGCACTTATCCCAAGATTTTATCATGCAAACTTGGGTTTTTATATGTTTAATAAAAGAAACACTAGGGTGCGTTACAACTTCCGACCCAAAAAGGACTAGAAAAGTCCTAGAAATTTAGAAGGAGGGAAATTTAAATGGCAACAAAGAAGGAAAATGCAGTAACAAGTGAAAAAATCAGAATAAGATTAAAAGCTTATGATCATGTTGTTTTAGAACAGTCTGCTGAAAAAATAGTAGATACTGCTAAAAAGACAGGAGCTAAAGTTTCAGGTCCTATTCCACTACCAACAGAAAAGGAGATTGTTACAATCTTACGTTCTCCACACAAACACAAAGATTCAAGAGAACAATTTGAAATGAGAACACATAAAAGAGTAATTGACATTCTTTACCCAACACAAAAAACAGTTGATAGCTTAATGAAAATTGATTTACCAGCTGGTGTTGATATAGAAATCAAATTATAATTACAAATTAAAAACTATGCTGGTATAACGTTATAGTTAACGAAATATAAAATATCAGCCAATCAAGTTAGTTATTCGAGCAAAGCGAGTTACAAATAACTTATGCGTAACGAAGTGAAGCTGGGAGAAAACCAACAAAAACCAAGCTAATAACAAAATATTAGCCAATAGTTAGGAGGAACATTAAAAAATGAATAAAGGATTAATAGGAAAAAAATTAGGAATGACTCAAATATTTGATGAACAAGGAAAAGTTATTCCAGTTACAGTTATCGAAGCAGGTCCATGTGTAGTAACACAAGTTAAAACAGTAGAATCTGATGGATACAATGCTATACAATTAGGATTTGAAGATGTAAAAGAAAGTAAAGTTAATAAACCAGAAAAAGGACACTTTACAAAATCAAAATTACCACTAAAAAAACATTTAAGAGAATTTAGATTAGATTCTATTGAAAATATAAATGTTGGTGATGAATTAAAAGCTGATACATTTTCAGCAGGAGATCAATTAGATATTCAAGGAACATCAAAAGGAAAAGGATTCCAAGGTGTTATTAAACGTCATGGCCAATCAAGAGGACCTATGGGACATGGTTCTATGTATCATAGAAGACCAGGTTCAATGGGACCAACATCTACACCAGGTAGAGTATTTAAAGGTAAAAAATTACCAGGTCATATGGGAAGCCAAACTATTACAATTCAAAACTTAGAAGTTGTAAGAGTAGATTTAGATAAAAACGTTATTTTAGTAAAAGGTAGTGTACCAGGAGCTAAAGGTGCAATATTAAAACTAAAAACAAGTGTAAAAAGTAAATAAGGAGGGAAATACAAATGCCTAAGATAGACGTATATGATATAGAAGGTAAAAAAGTTAAGACAATAGAACTTAAAGAAGAAGTATTTGGCATTGAGCCAAATGAAGCAATAGTACATAGTGTTCTAGTTAATTACCTAGCTAATCAAAGACAAGGTACACAAAGTACTAAAACAAGAGCAGAAGTATCTGGTGGTGGTAGAAAACCATGGAGACAAAAAGGTACTGGTAGAGCAAGACAAGGAAGCATTCGTGCACCACATTGGGTAGGTGGAGGAGTTGCTTTAGGTCCAAAACCACGTTCATACAATTATACAGTAAATAAAAAAGAAAAGAGATTAGCAATTAAATCAATGTTAAGCTCAAAAGTATTAGAAAATGAATTAGTAGTTGTTGAAAGCTTACCATTAAAAGAAATTAAAACTAAAGAAATGGCAAGAATTTTAAACAACTTAAAAGTAGAAGGTAAAGCAGTTATTCTTTTACCAGAAAAAGATGAAATAGTTCAAAAATCAGCTAGAAACATTGAAGGAGTTAAAACATTGCAAGTTGGAACAATCAATGTATATGATTTATTAAAACATAAAAATCTTGTTGTAACAGAAGATACTGTTAAAAAATTAGAGGAGGTGTATGCATAATGAAACCAGAAGATATTATCATAGCACCAGTAATCACTGAAAAAAGTAATGATGAATTACAAGCAGGAAAATATACATTTAGAGTAAACAAAAAAGCTACTAAAATAGATATTCGTAATGCAGTAGAAAAACTTTTTGAAGTAAAAGTATTAAATGTTAACACAATGAGTGTTAAAGGAAAAGAAGTTAGAAGAGGAAAAACAACAGGAAAAACTTCTGACTGGAAAAAAGCAATAGTAACTATTGATACAAATCCAGGAGATATTAAATATCTAGACAAAGGTGGAAAAGAAGTTAAAGTCTCTAAGAAGTATAAGGATTCTATCGAACACTTCATGGGCGCTTAGTTAAGTTCGAAAAATAATTGCCATTCTGCGTCGTTAGAATTCATTTGAAACGCGGTTACATACAAACGTATGCGCCCTTGCCTTTCAAATAAATTCTGCCTAGCATAATAACAATTTTTTTCAAACTAGAAAATTAAAAATTATTAGAAACTTAAAATTATCGGGAAGTAACCCCGGAAAATAAATAAATATCCGTATGCGGAGCGGGAAAATATCCGTAAATATAGTAATATAAAATTTATCAAAAACGAAGTTTTTCATAAATTTTGAGAAAGGAAATTAAAATGGGAATAAAAAGATTCAGACCATATACTCCATCAAGAAGAAACATGACAGTTTCAACATTTGATGAAATTACAAAAAAAGAACCAGAAAAAACTCTATTAGCTACTAAAAAGAAAAATGCTGGTAGAAATTCATATGGTAGAATTACAGTAAGACATCAAGGTGGAGGAAACAGACAAAAATATAGAATTATAGATTTTAAAAGAAATAAAGTTGATATGCCAGCAACTGTAGTTGGTATAGAATATGATCCAAACAGAAGCGCAAATATAGCTTTAATTCAATATGAAGACGGAGAAAAAGCATATATTTTAGCACCAGTTGGATTAAAAGATGGAGATAAAGTAGTTTCTGGAGATAAAGCAGATATTAAACCAGGTAACTGCATGAAAATTGAAAACATTCCAGTAGGTACAATGATTCATAATATTGAATTAAACCCTGGTCAAGGGGGAAAATTAGTTAGAGCTGCTGGTCAAGAAGCTCAATTAATGGCTAAAGAAGGAAAATATGCACATGTAAGATTACCTTCTGGCGAAATGAGATTAGTAATGGCTGTATGTAAAGCTACAATAGGAACAGTTGGAAATACAGACCATGAAAACATTAAATTAGGTAAAGCTGGTAGAACAAGACATATGGGAATTAGACCAACTGTTAGAGGTTCTGTAATGAACCCAGTAGATCACCCTCATGGTGGTGGTGAAGGTAAAGCTCCAGTTGGACACGCAGGACCAATGACTCCTTGGGGTAAACCAGCATTAGGATATAAGACAAGAAAGAAAAACAAAAAGAGTGATAAAATGATCACTAAACGTAGAAAGTAGGAGGTAAAATAAATGTCAAGATCAAGTAAAAAAGTTCCATTTATTGCACCTGAATTATTAAAAAGAGTTAATGCAATGAATGAAAGTGGAAATAAAGAAGTAATAAAAACATGGTCAAGAGCTTCTACTATATACCCACAAATGGTTGGACACACAATAGCTGTTCATGATGGTAGAAAACATGTACCTGTATATATTACAGAGGAAATGATTGGACATAAGTTAGGTGAATTTGCACCAACAAGAACATTTAAAGGTCACGCAGGAGATAAAACAACAACTAACAAATAATGAAAGGAGATAATAAAATGGAGGAAAATAATATTCCAACAGCAGAAGCAACTCTAAGATATGCTAGAATTTCAGCTAGAAAAGTTAAAATAGTAGCAGACTTAATTAGAGGAAAAGATGTTGATGAAGCTTTAGCTATTGCAAAATATGCTCCAAAAGCATCAAGCGAAATTATTGAAAAATTATTGAAATCAGCTATTGCAAATGCTGAAAACAATCACCATATGGCACATGAAAAATTATATGTTGCTGAAATTTATGCAAATCAAGGTCCAACTCTAAAAAGAATTAGACCAGCTGCAAAAGGTAGTGCAGTTAGAATTAGAAAAAGAACAAGTCATATTACAATCGTATTAAAGGAAAGAGATTAAGAAAGGAGGACTTAACAAAATGGGACAAAAAATGGATCCTAACGGATTAAGAGTAGGAATTATTAAAGACTGGAATTCAAAATGGTATGCAGATAAAAAGAATTTTAGTGATTACCTAGTTGAAGATCATAAAATCCGTGAATATGTTAAGAAAAAATTATACATTGCAGGAATTTCTAAAGTTGAAATTGAAAGAACTGCAAAATTCGTTAAAGTAAACGTTTATACAGCAAAACCAGGTTTAGTAATTGGTAAAGGCGGAAACCTTGCTGAAGAATTAAAAGCTGAGCTTGAAAAAATGATAGGTAAAACAGTTAACTTAAATATTGTTGAAGTTAAAAACATAGATGTTGATGCACAATTAGTTGCTGAAAACATTGCAGGACAACTAGAAAGAAGAATTTCATTCAGAAGAGCTATGAAACAATGTATGCAAAAAACTATGAAAGCAGGTGCTTTAGGTATTAAAACTGCTGTATCTGGTAGATTAGGTGGAGCAGACATGGCTAGAACAGAGTTCTACAAAGAAGGAACAATTCCACTTCAAACTTTAAGAGCTGATATTGATTATGGATTTGCAGAAGCAGATACAACTTATGGAAAAATCGGTGTTAAAGTTTGGATATATAAAGGCGAAGTTCTTCCAGCTAAGAAAAAACAAGCAGAAGGGAGAGATGAGTAATGCCATTAATGCCAAAAAGAACAAAATATAGAAAACAACAAAAAGGTAGAATTAGAGGTAAAGCAACAAGAGGTAACACAGTTACTGATGGAGAATTCGGACTACAATCACAAGAAATTGGTTTAATTACATCAAACCAAATTGAAGCAGCCCGTGTTGCTATGACTCGTTATATAAAAAGAGGTGGAAAGGTTTGGATTAAAATCTTCCCTGACAAACCAATAACATCAAAACCTATTGGTACTCGTATGGGTAAAGGTAAAGGTGCTGTTGAATACTGGGTAGCAGCTGTAAAGCCAGGTAGAGTTATGTTTGAAATAGCAGGTGTTCCAGAAGAAACTGCAAAAGAAGCTTTAAGATTAGCAGCTAATAAACTATCAGTAAAATGTAAGTTTGTCAAAAGAGAAACTGAAGTAGGTGGTGATAGCGATGAAGATTAATAAAATAAAAGAAATGTCTTCACCAGAATTAGAGAAAGAATTAGTAGAACTAAAAAATGAATTATTTAAATTAAGATTTAGTTTAGCTACAAATGGATTAGATAATCCTATGAAAATTAAAGAAGTGAAAAAAGACATTGCAAGAATAAAAACAGTTCTAAAAGAAAGAGAATTAAAGGAGGGTGTAAACTAATGGAAGAAAGAAACCTTCGTAAAGAAATGATCGGTACAGTTGTTTCTGACAAAATGGATAAGACAGTTGTAGTAGCTGTTCAAACTAATGTTATGAATAAAATGTACGGAAAAATTCAAAAAAGAACATACAAATTAAAAGCTCATGACGAAAACAATGAATGCCAAGCAGGAGATAAAGTTAGAGTAATGGAAACTAGACCACTTTCTAAAGATAAAAGATGGAGAGTAGTTGAGGTAGTTGAAAAGGCAGTTATTAAATAAACAAAAAACTTCGTCTGGCGTTGTTGTCCATCACATAAAAAATCCTCGATGTGCAAAAAGCACACCTCCGGTTTTTTAGTTCGGACGCCTAGCCATACTCGTTTTTAGTTTATTTAGAAAAAAATAGTGGATATATATTTAAGAAGGAGGATACCAAAATGGTACAACAACAAAGTATATTAAAAGTTGCTGACAACACTGGTGCAAAAGAAATTATGTGTATCAGATGTTTAGGTGGTTCATATAGAAAATATGCTGGCGTAGGTGATATTATTGTTGCATCTGTAAAAACAGCTATACCTGGTGGTGGAGTTGTTAAAAAAGGTGATGTAGTAAAAGCTGTTGTTGTAAGAACTAAAAAGCCAATTAGAAGAGCAGATGGTTCTTATGTAAGATTTGATGAAAATGCAGCTGTTATTATAAAAGATGATAAAACACCAAAAGGAACTCGTATATTTGGGCCAGTAGCTAGAGAATTAAGAGACGGAGAGTATATGAAGATTCTTTCTCTTGCCCCAGAAGTTCTTTAAGCTGTTAGCGATAATGTCCTGTGGACATTGAGCATTACAGATTAAAGATGCGAGACTTTAAAAATTGTAAGCGAAGATAGCCCTTAGGCTAGATGAGCGCACAAGTTTTTAAGTCATAGCTTCTATAAGCTTGTATTATAAGAAATTTAAAATAATAGACAATAAATTAAAAAATAACAGAGAACCTTATAAATTTGAAAAGAAGAGGTGAAAAGTAAATATGAAAATTAAAAAAGGTGATACAGTTAAAGTTTTATCTGGAAATGATAAAGGAAAAACTGGAGAAGTTTTAGAAGTAATTCCAAAAACACAAAAAGTAATTGTTAAAGGTGTTAATATTCGTAAAAAACATGTTAAACCAAGAAAACAAGGAGAAGAAGGCGGAATTATTCCAGTAGAATGTAGCATACATAGTAGCAAAGTAAATGTAGTATGTCCAAAATGCAATAAAGCAACAAGAATTGGTTACTTAGTAGAAGGAGATACAAAAGTACGTGTTTGCAAAAAATGTGGAAATAAATTAAAGTAGGAAGGAGGTCTATTAAAGACTTATGGAAATATTAAAAGAACAATATCAAAAAGAAGTTGTACCTGCATTGATGAAAAAATTTAACTATAAATCAGTAATGGAAGTTCCAAAACTAGAAAAAATAGTTATCAATGTTGGATTAGGAGACATGAAAGATAATCCAAAAGCATTAGACAACACAATAAATGATTTAAAAATAATTACAGGTCAAACTCCAATAGTAACAAAAGCAAAAAAAGCTATTGCTGCTTTCAAAATTAGAGAAGGTGTTAATATTGGATGCAAAGTTACATTAAGAAGTGGAAAAATGTATGATTTCGCATACAAACTATTTAATGTAGCATTACCTAGAGTAAGAGATTTTAGAGGAGTATCTAATAATTCATTTGACGGTAGAGGAAATTATTCAATGGGAATTAGAGAACAATTAATTTTCCCAGAAATCGAATATGATAAAATTGACAAAATTAGAGGTATGGATATAATATTCGTTACTACTGCTAAGACAGATGAAGAAGCAAAAGAATTGCTTTCATTATTAGGAATGCCATTCCAAAATTAATTATAAACTGCGTCTTGCGCTGTCAAGAGGCGAGTGTAAGAAAGGAGAAATAAATGGCTAAGAAGTCTTTAAAAGTTAAACAACAAAGAGAACAAAAATACAAAACAAGAGAATATAATCGTTGTAAAATTTGTGGAAGACCACATGCTTATATAAGAAAATATGGAATTTGCCGTGTTTGCTTTAGAGAATTAGCTCATAAGGGAGAGATTCCAGGAGTTAAGAAGGCTAGCTGGTAAAAATTTGCTTGAAAATCAGCAGCCTGCGTCGTTAAACTTCATAAAAATTTTTTCAACATACAAACGTATAGTTTCAAAAATTTTTATTTTGTTTGCCTAGCATTCTACTAATTTTGAAGCAAATTAAGTAAGAAAACAAAAAAAGGAGGGAATAAATTTGAATACAACAGATCCAATCGCAGATATGTTAACAAGAATTAGAAATGCAAATAGTAAAAAGCATAAAACAGTTGATGTTCCAGCTTCAAATATGAAAAAAGCTATTGCTGATATTCTATTTAAAGAGGGATACATTGCTGCTTATGAAGAGATAAATGATAACACTCAAGGTGTGATTCGTATTACTTTAAAATATGATGAAAAAGGTGCAAGAGTAATTGATGGTTTAAAGAGAATTAGTAAACCAGGATTAAGAGTATATGCATCTAAAGAAGAATTACCACAAGTTCTTAATGGTTTAGGTATTGCTTTAATTTCTACTTCAAAAGGAATTAAAACAGATAGAGAAGCAAGAGCAGAAGGACTTGGAGGAGAAGTATTAGCATATATTTGGTAGGAAAGGAGGAACTAAAAAATGTCAAGAATAGGAAATAAACCTATTACTGTACCAGAAGGAGTAGAAGTTACACTAAATGATAATCATATAGTTGTAAAAGGACCAAAAGGTACATTAGAAAAAGATCTACACAGAAATATGACAGTTACTGTAGAAGGAAATACTATTACAGTAACAAGACCAAACGATGAGGCTGAAAATAGAAGCTTACATGGTTTAACAAGAACTTTAATCAGTAACATGGTTGAAGGTGTTGTTCATGAATTTAAAAGAAACTTAGAAATAAATGGTGTTGGTTATAGAGCACAAAAAAAGGGTAATGACTTAGTATTAAGCTTAGGTTATTCTCATCCAGTTGAAATTAAAGCTCCAGAAGGAATTAGTTTTGACTTAGCAGATGCTAACCACATCACAGTAAGAGGAATAGATAAAGAATTGGTTGGTCAAACAGCTGCAGTTATTAGAACAAAAAGACCACCAGAAGTATATAGAGGTAAAGGTATTAAATATGCTGAAGAGCATATTAGACGTAAAGAGGGTAAAGCTGGCAAGAAATAGAATTTAAATAATAATTAGTTCTTAATATTATTAACGCTGCTACGTTAATAGAAAGGAGAAAAAGATGATTAAGAAAATAGATAGAAAAGCTGAAAGAGAAAGAAGACATGCAAGAGTACGTAATAAAATTTCTGGAACAGCAGATCGTCCAAGATTATGTGTATTTAGAAGCAATAGTAACCTTTTTGTACAAGTAATTGATGATGTTGCAGGAAATACTCTAGTTCAAGCTTCTACTCTAGATAAAGAAGTAAAAACAAAACATTCAAATAAAGAAGCTGCTAAAGAAGTAGGAAACTTAGTTGCAAAAAGAGCTTTAGAAAAAAACATAAAAGAAGTTGTTTTTGATAGAGGCGGTTATATTTATCACGGTGTTATAAAAGAATTAGCAGAAGCAGCCAGAGAAGGCGGATTAACATTTTAAAAAGGAGGGAAATTAAAGTGCAATCAGAAAATACATCAGAATTAAAAGAAAAAGTAGTTGCAATCAACAGAGTAGCTAAAGTTGTTAAAGGTGGTAGAACTTTTAGATTTAGTGCTGTAGTTGTTGTTGGTGATGAAAATGGACATATTGGTGTAGGAAATGGAAAAGCTGCTGAAGTTCCAGATGCTATAAAGAAAGCTATTGAAGAAGCTAAAAAGAACTTAGTTGAAGTTCCAGTTGTAGGAACAACAATTCCTCATGAATATGTAGGTAAATTTGGAAGTGCTAGTGTTATATTAAAACCAGCTGCAGAAGGTACTGGAGTTATCGCTGGAGGTAGCGTAAGACCAGTTCTAGAACTTGCAGGTTACAAAGATATTAGAACTAAAGTTGTTGGAACAAACAACCCAAGAAACGTTGTTTATGCTACAATCGAGGGGTTAAAAAGCATGAAAACAGCAGAACAAGTTGCTAAAAAAAGAGGAAAAACAGTAGCTGAAATATTATAAGTTAATAACATATAAATTGATAAAAAAATAGGAGGTGTAATCGCAAAATGAAATTAGACGAATTAAAACCAGCACAAAAAACAAAAAAGAGAACAGTAGTAGGTCGTGGAGTTGGTTCAGGTCTTGGAAAAACTTCTGGAAGAGGACATAAAGGTCAAAAAGCAAGAAGTGGTGGAGGAGTTAGAAGAGGCTTTGAAGGTGGTCAAACTCCTTTATATAGAAGATTACCAAAAAGAGGATTTAATAATAGCGTTCATGCAAACGATTATGTAGAAGTAACACTTACAATGCTTAATAAATCAAGCAAAGAAGATGTTACAGCTGAAAGCTTAATTGAAGACGGAATTATTCGTAAAGAAAAAGACGGCATCGTTATACTTGCTACAGGTAAATTAGACAAAAAAGTTAATGTAAAAGCTGTAAAATTCACTAAAGCTGCTAAAGAAAAAATTGAAGCTTTAGGAGGAAAGGCTGAGGTGATTTAATGTTTAAGACTATTGTTAATGCATTTAAAACTCCAGACGTTAGAAAAAGAATTTTATATACATTACTTTTAATAGTATTATTTAGACTAGGCTGTTTTATTACAGTACCTGGTGTAAATACACTTACATTAAATGAAGCTATGTCTGGTGCAAGTAATGGTATAGCAGGACTTATAGATTTAATCTCAGGAGGTGCATTCTCTAGATTTTCTATATTTGCTATGACTATTACACCATATATTACTTCTTCAATTGTAATTCAATTGTTAGGAATGGTTATTCCTTCATTAGAGAGATTAATGAAGGAAGGTGGAGAAGAAGGTAGAAATAAAATAAACAAATATACTAAAATTTTAACAGTTATTCTTGCTTTAATTGAAGGTATAGGTTTATATTTAACATACAAATCTTCTGGTATATTCGTAAAAACAGATTTCTTAACAGGATTTTTAGTAGTTATTTCACTAATGGCAGGAACATCACTTTTGATGTGGCTTGGAGATCAAATTACAAATAAGGGTATAGGAAATGGTATTTCTATGATTATATTTGTAGGTATTATTTCAGGTTTACCAAGTGCAGTAACTATGATTTGGAAGTTGATTTTTGGAACAGGATCATTTAGTATGACAGGATTATTAACTTCTTTAGCAATTATTGTAGGAGCAATTATTTTAATTGCTGGGGTTGTATTTGTACAACAAGCAGAAAGAAGAATTCCTGTACAATACGCTAAAAAAGTAGTAGGAAGAAAAATGGTAGGAGCACAAAATACTAATATTCCGCTAAAACTAGCTATGGCTGGTGTTATGCCTATTATATTTGCTTCATCATTTATGACATTTCCAGCTATGATTATTCAAATGTTTGCACCAAATATTGCAAATGAAACTGGCTTCTGGTCAGTAATATATAAATTCTCAATTGCAACTTCAACATCAGCTGTGCCTATTGGCTACACTATTGCAAATGCAATTGTATACTTATTATTAATTGTTGGATTTACATTTTTCTATACTTATGCAACATTTAACCCTGCAGAAGTATCAAGTAATATTAAGAAGAATGGTGGATTCATACCAGGAATTAGAGCAGGAAAGCCAACAACAGATTATTTATCATCAGTTTTATCTAAACTATTATGGTTTGGTGGACTATTCTTAGCAATTATAGCAATTTTACCTATGCTTGCAAGATTTATACCAAATGTAAACTTAGCATTTGGTGGTACATCAATATTAATCGTTGTGGGTGTTGCACTTGAAATGGTACAACAATTAGAGTCTTTACTTGTTATGAGACACTACAAGGGCTTTTTGGACTAATTTGAAAAATAATTGCCATTCTGCTTCGTTAGAATTCATTTGAAACGCGGTTACAACCCAAAAGGTTGCGCCCTTGCCTTTCAAATAAATTCTGCCTTGCATAATAACAATTCTTTTCCAAATTGGATTGTAGAGAAAATAAAAAATAATAAATAAGATATATTTTTAAAATTAGGGCAGATGGGGCGGACAGGTGTAAAAACTGGTTCCGTCCGTAATGCGTGAAGGGAGAACTAAAAACTATGTATATTATTATGTTAGGAGCTCCAGGAAGTGGAAAAGGAACAACAGCTAAAATTTTAGCTAAAAAAACAAACTTGCCTCATATTTCAACAGGAGATATGTTTAGAGAGCAAATAAAAAAAGAAACAGAACTTGGAAAATTGGCTAATAGCTATATATCACAAGGAAAACTAGTGCCAGATGAAGTAACAATTAATATCGTAAAAGATAGATTAAATTGGGATGATACTAAAAATGGTGTAATATTAGATGGATTTCCAAGAACAATTGAGCAAGCTAAAGCTTTAGATGAAATACTAAAAGAAAAAGGTAAAAAAGTAGATATAGTACCTGAATTAGTAGTTCCAGATCAAATCATTGTAGAAAGAATTTTAAATAGAGCAACATGTTCAAATAAAGAATGTGGAGCAATTTATAATACAAAATTCAAACCATCAAAAGTTGAAGGAATATGTGATATTTGTGGATCAGAGCTTGTTACAAGAACTGATGACACAGAAGAAGCAATTAAAACCAGACTAGAAGTTTATAGAGAAAACTCAAAAGACTTAATAGATTATTATAAAGAAAAAGGAGTTTTAGTGAATATAACTCCAAATGATCCAACTGCAGATAATGCATCAGAACAAGCAGTTGATATTATATTAGAAAAAGCAAATTGATGTAAAGAGGTAATAAAAGTGGTAACAATCAAATCACAAAAAGAAATTGAAAAAATGCGAGAAGCATGCAAGCTTACTGCTTTAGTATATGAAGAAATAGAGAAATATATAAAGCCAGGAATTACAACAATGGATTTAGATAATTTTGCAGAAAAAATTATTAGAGAACATGGAGGAATTCCAGCACAAAAAGGGTATCCAAGTGGAGAAAAAGGAGTTCCTGCATTTCCTGGAACATTATGTATTTCTATAAATGATGAAATTATACATGGAATTCCATCTAAAAGAACAATAATTAAAGATGGAGATGTAGTAAGTGTAGATTTAGTAGTATATAAAAATGGATTTAATGGTGATGCAGCAAGGACTTTTATTGTTGGTAAAAGTTCACCAGAAAAGCAAAAACTAGTTGACATTACTAAACAAGCATTTTTTGAAGGAATAAAATATGCCAAAAAAGGAAATCGTGTGGGAGATATTTCTCATGCTATTGGAGAATTCGTAGAAAAAAACGGTTATAATGTAGTAAGAGAATTTCAAGGACATGGAATTGGAGAAGAAATGCATGAAGATCCTGGAATTCCAAACTATGGAAAAGCAGGTAGAGGAATAAGGCTAGAACCAGGCATGACTCTAGCAATAGAACCAATGGTAATGATAGGAAAACCTAATATTTGTATACTAGATGATGGATGGACTATTGTTACCGAAGATGGATCTTTGGCAGCACACTATGAAAATACTATTTTAATTACAGAAAAAGAGCCAGAGATATTGACATTATTGCAAAAATAAGATATACTATATAAGATATTGTACATATGTACAAATGGAAAAATTATCTAAGTTTTTAACGATAATTTATTCAAGAAAAAATGGAGGAAAATATGTCAAAAGAGGATGTTATAGAAGTTGAAGGTACTGTTGTAGAAGCATTACCAAATACTAATTTTAAAGTAGAATTAGAAAATGGACATCAAATCTTAGCTCATATTTCTGGAAAATTAAGAATGAATTATATTAAAATTCTTCCAGGAGATAAAGTAAAAGTTGAATTATCGCCTTATGATCTTAGTAAGGGTCGTATTACATGGCGTGCTAAATAATTTGAAAAATAATCGCCATTTGGCGGTGTCAAAAGTCATAAAAAACGCAGTCAGCTACTGCATACTGATGCTGTAACAGGCAAAGCCTTAACAGCCTCAGCAACATACACAAAGTATGCTCCTTTGCCTTTTTTATAACTTTTTCCTAGCCAAATAACAATTCTTTTCCAAATTATATAATAAAAAACTTAAACTAAAAACAAGAAAGGAATGAACTAAAATGAAAGTAAGACCATCAGTAAAACCTATGTGCGAAAAATGCAAAGTTATTAAAAGAAAAGGTGTTATCAGAGTAATCTGTGAAAACCCAAAACATAAACAAAGACAAGGTTAATTTATTATAATTATTGAATATAACACAAATTTTAGATAGCGGCTGAAAAGAAATTATATTTCTTTTTAATTCTAATTTGTGTTTATATATATGTCCAAAAGTATTATTGATTAGTATATTATACTAATGCATTTCACCAATAATAACTTAAAGACAAAAAAATAAAAATAGCAAAATAAAAAACTATGGAGGTGCAAATAAATGGCTCGTTTAGCAGGAGTTGATTTACCTAGAGAAAAAAGAGTAGAAATTGGTCTAACATATATTTATGGTATTGGACTAGCAAGTGCTCAAAAAATTCTAGCAGAAGCAAAAGTTAATCCAGATATCAGAGTAAAAGACTTAACAGATGACCAAGTACAAGCAATTAGAAAAGCAATGGACGGTTACAAAGTTGAAGGCGACTTACGTAGAGAAGTAGCATTAAATATTAAAAGACTAACTGAAATTGGATGTTATAGAGGTATGAGACATAGAAGAGGTCTTCCAGTTAGAGGACAAAGAACAAAAACTAATGCTCGTACAAGAAAAGGCCCTAGAAAATTGGTTAGCAAAAGTAAAAAAGCCTAAATAAGGAGGGAATAATTAAAAATGGCAACAAAAAATGTAACTAAAAAAACTGTAACTAGAAGAAGAGATAGAAAAAATATCGAAAAAGGTATGGCTCATATCCACTCTAGTTTTAATAATACAATCGTTACAATTACAGATGTTCAAGGAAATGCTATTTCTTGGGCAAGTGCTGGTGAATTAGGATTTAAAGGTTCAAGAAAAAGCACACCATTTGCAGCAGGAGAAGCAGCTGAAACAGCAGCTAAAGCAGCAATGGAACATGGACTAAAATCAGTAGAAGTATTTGTAAAAGGACCAGGATCTGGTCGTGAAGCAGCAATTAGGTCATTACAATCAGCAGGATTAGAAATTAGCTCAATTAAAGATGTTACTCCAATTCCTCATAATGGTTGTAGACCACCAAAAAGACGTAGAGTATAAGGAAGGTGAAAAATAAAATGGCAAGATATAAAGATGAACAATGCCGTATTTGTCGTAGAGAAGGACAAAAATTGTTCTTAAAAGGATCAAGATGCTATTCAGATAAATGTAGTATATCTAGAAGAAATTATGCGCCAGGTCAAAATGGTCAAAAGAAGAAAAAATTATCTGAATATGGTACTCAATTAAGAGAAAAACAAAAAACAAAATCATTCTATGGTGTAAGTGAAAAACAATTCAGAAAATACTTTGATATGGCAGCAGCTACAAAGGGAATTACTGGTGAAGTTTTACTACAAATTCTAGAAACAAGATTAGACAATATAGTTTATCGTTTAGGATATGGTAGCTCAAGAGCACAAGCAAGAATGTTAGTAACACATGGAGCATTTGAAGTAAATGGACAAAAAGTTGATATTCCATCTTACTTAGTAAAAGCTGGAGATGTTATTTCTGTAAGAGAAATAAGAAAAGATAATGGAGCTATAAAAGTTAATGTTGAAGCTAATGCAGCAAGACCTGTACCAGAATGGTTACAAAAAGATGAGAAAAATTTAAGTGGTAAAGTTGTTAGATTACCATCTAGAGAAGATGTAGATCTTCCAGTTGAAGAACATTTAATAGTAGAGCTTTACTCTAAATAATTAAATAATAATTTAATTGTAAAAATAGAATTTTTTTTCTATTTATCTATTAGGAGGTAAAAAATGATAGAATTTGAAAAGCCAAATATTAAATGCTTAGAAGTTGACGAAGAAAATCATTATGCAAAATTTGTATGTGAACCATTAGAAAGAGGATATGGAATAACAATAGGTAATTCTTTAAGAAGAATTTTGTTATCATCTCTTCCTGGTAGTGCAATTACAAGTGTAAAAATTGATGGTGTATTACATGAGTTTTCTACAATTCCAAATGTAGTAGAAGATGTTCCAGAACTTATAATCAACTTAAAAAGTGTTTGTTTAAAACAAGACAAAAATGAAGTAAAAACTTTAAGAGTTGACTTTAAAGGACCAGGAGAGGTTAAAGCTGGAGATATAATTACAGATGGAACAGTAGAAGTATTAAATCCAGATTTACATATTGCAACAGTTTCAGAAGGTGGACATTTAGTAATGGAAATGACTGCTGAAATGGGAAGAGGTTACAATAATGCTGAAAAGAATAAAAAACCTGACCAAGCATTAGGCGTACTTCCAATCGATTCTATATATACACCTGTAAAAAAAGTAAACTATGCAGTAGAAAATACAAGAGTTGGACAAATGGTAGATTATGATAAATTAACAATCGAAGTTTGGACAAATGGAGGTTTAACTCCAGATGAAGCTTTAAGTTTAGCTGCGAAAGTTATGACAGGTCACTTAGAACTATTTATTGACTTATCAGAAACTACTAAAAATACACAAGTAATGGTAGAAAAAGAAGAGTCTAAAAAAGAAAAAGTTCTTGAAATGTCAATTGAAGATCTTGAGTTATCAGTTAGATCATTTAATTGTTTAAAAAGAGCAGGAATTTCTACAGTAGAAGATTTAACAAATAAATCAGAAGCTGAAATGATGAAAGTAAGAAATCTTGGTAAAAAATCATTAGATGAAGTAACAAATAAGTTACATGCATTAGATTTAGATTTTGCCAAGGAAGAAGAATAAGCAGAAGGAGGAAAATAAATTGGCTACAAATAGAAAATTAGGTAGAACAACAGATATTAGATTAGCTATGTTAAAAACTTTAACAACTGATTTAATGTTACATGGACAAATAGAAACTACTGAAGCTAGAGCAAAAGAAGTAAAAGCTATAGCAGACGGCTTAATTTCATTAGCTGTAAAAGAAAAAGACAATTTTGAAATGGTAGATGTTAAAGTTTCTAAGGCAAAATTAGATAGCAAAGGAAATAAAGTAACAGAACTTGTAAAAAGCAAAAATGGTAAAGAATATCTAAGAGTAGTAAAAGAAACAACAACAGAAAAAAGACAAAAAGATATGCCATCAAGATTAAATGCTAGAAGAAAAATGATGAAAAACATTAATAAAGTTAAAGATAGTGAAGGAAATAACGTTGATTTAACTGCAAAATTGTTTAATGAAATTGCTCCTAAATATGAAGGTAGAGTTGGTGGTTACACAAGCATACTTAAAGTAGGACCAAGAAAAGGTGACAATGCAGAAATGGTTATTTTAAAATTAGTTTAATAATTGTTTTTAAGAAGCAATATAGGAGAGTGTGAATATGGAAATACTAAAGTATATAATATTAGTTATTTATGTTATTGTTTGTTTTGCTTTAATAGCTTTAGCAGCAGTGCAAAACAGTGAAAAACAAGGTGCTTCAGGAACAATTACAGGTTCTTCTACTAATAACTTTTATGAACAAAACAAAGGAAGAACAAAAGAAGGTAGACTAAAAAAGTGGACAATAATTCTTGGTATTGTGTTCGCTGTATTAGCAATTGCCTTAGGAATCCTATATCTAGTATAAGATGTGAAGTATAATTATGACGGCAGAGATTTTAGTTTCTGCCGTTTTGTTTTCGAAAAAAGATAATGTATATATTTACAAATTTACATGTATAATAAGGAGTATTATGAAAGAAGAATTAAAAAAAGATAATCAAGAATTTGAAAAAGATAAATATGTAGGAGTTTTTCAAAAAAGTAAAAACTTCGGTTTTGTTGTGCTTGATGATAAAAAAATAAAAACAGATATATACATATCTAAAAAGAATAGTAAAAAGGCTAAAAATAATCAAAAAGTAGTAGTCCAAATATTAAAACAACCTGAAAAAAATAAAAAAGCAGAAGGTAGAATAATTGAAATATTAGGAAACATAAATCAGGCTGGAGTGGACATGCTTTCATTAGTAAAAGACTATGATTTACCATATGAATTTCCAGAAGCAGTCATAAATGAAGCAAAAGCAATAAAACAAGAAGTAGCAAAAAAAGACATTCCAAATAGATTAGATTTAAGAAATAAAATAATATTTACTATTGATGGAGAAGACGCAAAAGATTTAGATGATGCTGTATCAGTAGAAAAATTAAAAAATGGAAATTATCTTTTAAATGTGTCTATTGCTGATGTTAGCTATTATGTGAAAGAAAAATCTAAACTAGACAAGGAAGCAATAATTAGAGGTACTAGTATATATATGCTAGATAGAGTAATACCAATGCTTCCAAAAGAACTATCAAATGGAATATGTAGTTTAAACCAAAAAGAAGATAGGTTTGCAATAACAGTTTTAATGGAAATAAATAAAAAAGGAGAAGTAGTATCTTCAGATATACAAAAAAGTGTAATAAAAGTGACCAGAAGAATGAGCTATAAAGAAGTGCAAACTATACTGGATGAAGTAGAAGGAGCAGAAGATAAAGAGATATTTAATCAAAAGGATAAGAAAAAACTTTTAAAAGAATGTGAACCATATTTTGAGCATTTTAAAAGAATGTCAGAGCTAGCCAAAATATTAAACCAAAGGAGAGCAAAAGCAGGAAGCCTAAATTTAGATATTCCAGAAAGTAAAATAACTCTTAATGAACAAGGCGTTGCAATAAAAGTTGAAAAATATGATATGTATTTTGCAAATGAGATTATAGAGCAATTTATGCTAACTGCAAATGAAACAGTAGCAGAGAAATTTTATTGGCTAGAGGCTCCATTTATATATCGTGTACATGAAGTGCCAGACGAAGAAAAAATAGATGAGCTTAATAAATTTTTGTGGAACCTGGGGTATAAAATAAAAGGAAACAAAGATAATATACATCCAAAAGCATTTGCAGAAGTTTTAGAAAAAGTAAAAGGAAAACCAGAAGAAAGAGTAGTATCAAACCTTATACTAAGAACTCTAAAGGTAGCAAGATATGAAGCAAAAAATAAAGGGCACTTTGGAATTGCAAGTAAATACTACTGCCATTTCACTTCTCCAATAAGAAGATATCCAGATTTATTTATACACAGAATAATATCAAAATATTTAGAAGAAAATTATCAGCTAAAAGAAAGTGAAATAGAAAAATATAGTAGTCAAGCTGTAAAATACGCAGAACGTTCATCTGAAAGAGAAAAAATTGCACAAAAAGTAGAGCGAGATGCAGACGCAATTAAAAAAGCTGAATATATGCAAAGTAAAATCGGCAAAGAATATGATGGAATTATTTCAAGTATAACATCATTTGGAATGTTTGTAGAACTTCCAAACACGGTTGAGGGGTTAATTCATTTTGACGATTTAGGAAATGAATACTTTATATATGATGAAGAAAAGAAAACACTTCAAGGAGAAAAAAGCAAGAAGATATATAAAATAGGAGACAGCATAAAAGTACGTGTAATTTTCGCAGACAAACTAACAAGAAAAGTAGACTTTGAAAAAATCTCAGGTTAAAAACGTGCCAAAATTCTTTGCAAAAAATAAAACAAAGATCGTAGCGGAGCACAGTGTGCTCCATGAATAACATGAACAAATAAAAACGTGCCAAATTTTGGCACGTTTTAATATACAAAATACATTGTAACAGCAAATGCAAAGCCTATAATAGTAAGAAAGATCAAAATTAAGCCTCCGGGCTTATTTTTGTTTACTACAACTTCATAAAAACCATAACTAACACTTTCAACCAAAGCAAGTAATGCAAATAAAAACACTAAAAAATCTACAACCATAAAAATCTCCTTTTAAATTCCTGTTAGCAAAAATCCTGAATCAACTACAACTTCAGGCTCAACCTTAAAAAATGAATCTTGATAATGTTGTAACCAGTTATAATTCTCTAATTCTTGCATAGTTTTAAAATTTTTTAAAGCATAATTACCAAAAGCACTACAATCAGACTTCAATTCTTTTGAAGTTTTATATAAATAATGTAAAAGTAATTTTTCTAAATAATTATTAGCATATTCTTGAGTTAGTTTGATTTGTTGTTTGTTATTAGTGCTAGATAATTGCTTAATAGAAGAAATAGTTGCATTTGCCTTAACCTTTATTTTTATATAAGGTGTTCCATTTAAAAGTGAAACATTGATTTTAGGGCTTGTAGTAAAATCAAAATATAAATCAATTAAATTCTCCTTGTTTTCAGGGTCTGGCATTGAAATATTACAGCTTTTAACCTTACCAGTGACAATCAAGTGAGCAACAGTTTCTAAAGGAGTTAAAGTACCAACAAGTTTATCTTGTCTAAACACTGCAGTACCAACATTTTCAACACCATTTTTTGCCTCTAAAATCTCACTACCAGAATCATCAGAACTTTTATTGTTAGAAGACTGATTAGAATCAGCTTTAGAAATTACATTGCCGTAGAAGTGCAACAGGTTGAGAAGCAAGAGATGTTATTTTATTCATAAATTGTCCAAGATTAGCATCTACAATATATCCAGTATATTCACTAGAATTTGGAAATGTAGCATAAAACTTCGTTATTAAATTTTCCAAAGTTGGTTTTACACTTGCAATATAATCCCTAGCAGATGAAGTGGTTATAAGAATATTGGTATCAGGTCTAATTTGTACTTTGTTAGCTAAAGAGAATATTTCTTCTTTAATTCCAGACATTGCAATTTTTTCAGAAAATATTATAAGCTTACAATGAGACAAGTTTATTTCTTTACTAGAATAAGTATTTATTAAATTAAGTGCAGCGTCAATAGAAGGAGCCTCTATTGTATCCATAATTATAGAAGAGCTTTCATTTGAAGAGCCCTCACCAGAAGAGGCACTTGGTTTAGTAAATTGAAATGTAACTTTTAATCTTTCTGTATCTCCAACATCTATGCCTAGTGCAACAATATAAGTTAAATCATCTATACTTTGAATACGGTGACTACTTGTAAATGCAAAAGAAAATAATATTACAACCAATATAATCAAAATATACTTATATGCGTTTTTCATTAACAATTCCTTTCATTTTTTGACTTCGTAAATATTTAATATTAGCCAAAACTAAAATAATAATACTCAAGGCAAATACTAAAATTAAAATAATATATCTGTATACAGTATTTTCTAGAAATCTTATTTCCTGCATATTTTTAGGAATTAAAGCAGTTCCAAATATAAATAAAGCAAACAAAGTAGAAATCCATTTTGAATATTTCAAATTTGTAACTCTTTTAAATATGCTAGTAGAAAAGTATAGTACAATTGCCAAATAACATATGATAGAGAGTAGCCAAATAAGTAAAAATAATGCATCTAACCTTTGAAAAAATCTACTAAAATCTATAAAACGAGATGCTAAATAAATAGGAAATATTTGTTGCTCTATAATTGTAGGTGGAAAAATAAAAAGTAATGTTGCCACACTAATTAGTAAGAAAAATGCAGAAAGTCCAACAGATGTATAAGCTACCTTTTTAAAATCTTTTTGATTCTTCAAATAAGGTGGAAGAAGGTATATACAAGCAATTCCACCAAAAGCAAATAAATCGCTTAACCCACTAAAAAATGTTGTATAAGCACCATTCCCTAAAATAGGGAAAATCTTTTGAAAGGTAAGGTCCTTCCAATTTCCTATAAATATAAAAATCATACTAACAGCAACTAATATGGTAAAAAATAAATTGGCACGTGCAATAGAAACAATATTAAGCTTATTCATAATTACAATAGCAATAAAAAACAAAATCATAATTATAGGCAAAGAAGTTCTAGGGAAGAATATAAGCTTTAGCCCCTCTGAAAAACTTCTAAGCAATATTCCAGTAATAAAAGTAATATAAAGTAAAAATAAAATTGAAATACCTATTTTTAAAACCTTGCCACCTAAAAATTCGGCAATATCTATAATATCTAAACCAGGAAAACTCTCTAATAACTTACAAATCAAGAAGATTAGGATTATTACAATAGCACTAATATATATAACATTAAGAATAGAAGCAGAAGCGTGTTCAGCTACAATACTTCTGGGTAAGCCTAAAATTATGTGATTTATAACAATAGCAACAATTAAAATAATTGCTTCCCATTTTCCTAATTTTTGTTCTGTCATAAAACTGCTCCTTTCTATTTATATTTCCAAGTTCTACTTATGTGAGACTGTGAGTTTTGCTTTTTGGTATTTAAATAATCAGGTCTTTTTTCACGTTTCCACATTGGGTCTAAGAAAAATCCACTTTCATTTATATTTGTAATAGGGCTATATGGTGCCATAAATGGAACTCCAAAAGATTTGATACTGCACAAAATGGTAGCATATACACAAAGCCCAACAGCAATTCCGAAAAATCCTGCAATATACCCTAAAAGGATAAAGCCAAACCTTAGTATTCTCAAATGATAGCCAAAGTAAAAATCAGGAATGGCAAAAGATGCTATACCAGTAATTGCAACAACAATGATTAAAATAGGGCTTACAATATCAGCACTAACTGCAGCTTGTCCTAAAACCAAAGCACCAACAATACCTATAGTTGGACCAATAGGAGAGGGAACCCTTAACCCAGCTTCACGAATAAGTTCAAAAGAAATTTCCATAAGTAAAATTTCAAAAATAATAGGAAATGGAACATTTTCTCTTGATGCAATTACAGAAAATAGCAATTCAGTTGGAAGTAGCTCTTGGTGAAAATCTGAAATTGCAACATATAATCCAGGAAGAAGTAGTGTTATAAAAATCGAGATTAAGCGCAAAATTTTTGAAAAATTTGCAAACTGAAATTTTAAATTGCTATCTTCAGGTGATGCAATAAAATCGGTAAAAGTAGCTGGCATAATAAGAACATAAGGATTTCCATTAACTATAACTACTACTTTGCCACTATATAAATGTTTAGCAGCCTTATCAGGTCTTTCAGTTGATATTATTTGCGGAATTGTATAATTGTTTTTATCTTCGATCAATTGCTGTAGCTCACCACTAGAAAGCAAAGCATCAATTTTTAAATTGCTAACCCTGTATTTTACTTCTGCAACTAAATCAGCATTTGCAATATCTTGCATATAGCAAACACAACATTTGGTTTTGCTTAAATTACCAACCTCAATACTTTCAATTATTAAATTTTCATTGTTAATTATTCGACGAAGTAAAGAAGTATTAGTACGAATATTCTCAACAAATCCTTCTTGAGGTCCTTTAATAATAACCTCATTATTAGGTGGCTCAACACCTCTTTGTTTAAAGCCTTTTACATCAATATCATAAGCAATTCCAAGAGTATCAACAAAAAGCAAACAATCACCCATATTAACTCCATCAAAAGCATCTTTAAAAGAATTAACTTTTTTGACGCTATTTTGAGGAAGCAAACAATCAGATATATATGTTTCTAAATCAAACTTTTTAACTTTTCTAACAGTAATATTATTTGTCTTAGCCTCATTTATAATCTGATTTTGTTCACCATCAAAAATATTAGCTCTATTACGCATCATAAGAGCCTCTAGTACATTATCATTTACAAGTTGAGAATCTACCATACCATCAATCAAAAGAAGAAAAGCTTGGTATTGTCTATTTCTAGCTGTCAGGGTAAACTCTCTAACAATAATATCACTATTTATTAAAAGATTATATTTAACTTTAACATACTCAAGATTAACAGAAAGACTGGGAAAAATATTTTCAGTCTCAAAAATCTCCTCACTCTTATCAAGCTCCTCTGGAGTCATACTAACACTATTATTATCATTTTCATAAGGGCTAGATAGGGTAAAATTATATTCATTTTGATCAGGCGAATCAAACACATTTTTAACTATATTTGTAAGCTTATCTTTAAAACTCATAATAACTCCAAAACATAAAATTTTACATTTATTATTTTCCAAAAAATAAAAAATATTCATTTTGGGGACGTTTCTTTAACTGACATTTTTGTCAGTTCAGGGACACATCTAATTAAAATTCAAGTAAACTACTTTACAAAAAATTTTTTTATGTATAAAATAAAAATAAAAAAGGAGGAAAATACATCATGAGTATAGCATCATTGGTTTTAGGAATTATTGGAATTGTTTCTGCATTGACCGTAGTTGCTGCTCCAATAGGTTGGATATTGGTAACTATTGGATTAATAATAGGAATTGTGGATGTAGTAAAAAAAGGAAAGATAGGAGAGAAAAGAGGAATAGGAACAGCTGGAATCGCAATTTGCACATTTACATTTGTAGTTCTTATGATAGGAAGTATGATTATAGGATATGGCTTAATGATTAATAGGAAGATGTATGAAATACCAGAGAGTGAAAAAGTTAATAGTATGTATTTTGATGATAGATATGAAGCCTATAAGGGAGTTGTGACAGGTTCACAAGCAAAAATGCTTTTAAGTCTTACTAAAGGTGACAATAATATTATTAGCTGTAAGTTTAATGATGATATAGAAGAAGTACAAACAATTATAAGTAAAATAAAAGCTAGTTCAAGTTATAACATGGACTTTGAGTATAATTATGATGGACATATTAAAACTATAAAAATAACAGAAATAAATAAAAAATAGTAGAATAGAAATGTCAGTTTGGGGACGTCTCTTTAACTGACATTTTTGTCAGTTCAGGGACACATCTAATTAAAATTCAAATATAATACTTTACAAAAAATTTTTTTATGTATAAAATAAAAATAAAAAAGGAGGAAAATACATCATGAGTATAGCATCATTGGTTTTAGGAATTATTGGAATTGTTTCTGCATTGACCGTAGTTGCTGCTCCAATAGGTTGGATATTGGTAACTATTGGATTAATAATAGGAATTGTGGATGTGGTAAAAAAAGGAAAAATAGAAGAAAAAAGAGGAGTAGGAATAGCTGGAACTATTATTTGCGGAGTTATGTTTGTAGTGCTTTTGGTTGAAAGCATTATGTTTGGAGCATCAGTATTATATATTGTTAAACAGAACGAGAATATAGACAAAGTTGCCTCAACTGCAAAAGAACATCAAATGAGATTATTTAATGAAGCATATGTACGTTATGAAGGAGTTCAAACTGGAATAGCAGTAAAAGCACTTTTGAGAGTAGAGAGTACAAATCGTTCAGTAGATGAAGAGCATTCTGTTATTTTTAAATATGATGGAAATGTTGAAAACATATCAGCAATTTTTACTAAAATAGATGTTTCGAAAAACTATAATATAAGTTTTGAGTACGATGAAGAAGGATACGTAAAGACTGTAAAAATTACGCCTGTAAATTAAATGTCAGTTTAGGGACGTTTCTTTAACTGACATAATGTAAATATTTGTAAATAAATCTGTATTATTAAGCAAATTAAATATAAGTTAAATAAACATTTCTGCAACAAAATTATTATGAAAGTGGAGAGAAAAATGGAAAACGAAGATAGAATAAGACAATTATTGGAATCACTAAATAGAATACATGTGACAAAAGAAGAAGACATGGAATTATTAGAAGAAATAAAAAATGATTTAACTAATGGTGACATTGCAGATGCGATGGAAAAGTTACAAATATTCAATAGTAGAAATGAAAATAGTGATGACAACGATGAAGATGATGATTTAGAAGATGACGAAACTGAAACAGAAGAAAAACCAAAAAGACAAGGAAGACCCAAGAAAAAAGAAAATGATTCTGAGGAAAGTACATATCCAAAAGAGCTACAGAACGAAGAATTGGAAAAAACATATTTAGGATTGATACTAAACAATCCTAAATCAATAAGCATGTATTATTTTGTATATGATGAATGTTTATTTGACAATGAGAACTTTTTAAACATATACAAAGGAGTGCTATTTACAGAAGGAGCAAAGTATTCATCTGAACAAGCTAAAAGAAATTTTAACTTTGGAAAAGTAACAAAAGAAATAATGGATTTAAAAGAAGAGTTAAAATATGAAACTTCTGACGGATCTTATGATTTTGAAAAAGTATATATTGAGCTAAAAAAATTATTTGTATTAAGAAAAAGATATAAGAGTATGCCAATTAAAAATATACAAGACAAAATTGCAGAAATAAGAAATTATACTTTGTATGATAGTATGTCAGTAGAAGAGGTAGAAGCGGCAATAAATCAAGTTACTGTTACAGAAAAATTTAAACAAGCTGTATTGAATACTAATGTAACAGACTTTTTGCTAAAAGGACAAAATAGCTTAACCACAGGGCTTGATTTTCCATTTCCTATATTAAGTAGTGTGTTTAAAGGAATAAGAAAAGGTGAGACCATGGCTTTTGCAATGCCATCAAACTCTGGAAAAAGTAGATTTACAATAAATTTAGTTGCTAATATAGCATTTGTACATAAAAAGAAAGTGTTAATTATTTCAAACGAAATGTCTGAAGAAAAGATGAAACTATGCTTGATAACTACTATTTTAAATAATCCAGAAATTCAAAAATTACATGGACAAGATATAAAAAAATCTGAAGGTGAATTATTAGAATTTAAATTTAGACCAGACAATCCTAAAGATGTAAAAGTTGATGAAGAGGGATTTGTTTTACAAGAAGAAAATGAAACTAGAGAGCAATTTATAAAAAGACTTTCAAAAATATCAACTGAATTTAATAAGACTGTAAAAGTAACAGAATGGTTAAATGAGCAATTAAACAATTGCATATATTTTATAAATATTACAGATCATACAAATGATGAATTAAAAAAAGTAATAACAAACTATTATTATAAAGAAAAAATAGAGTATATGTTTTATGATACTATGAAAACAGATACTCAAAATATTGGAAAAAGTGAAGAAATTAAGAAGACTGCTACAATTATTTCTAACTTAGCTCAAAACTTAAATATATTTATTGGATATACAATGCAACTTACAGAAACAACTACATTACCAGTAAATCTTACAATTAATGATTTGTCTGAGAGTAGAACAGTAAAAGAGGTATTAGATACTCTTTGTCTAGTAAAGCAAATAGACAATAGAACACTTAAAGATTATGAATATTCTTTAGAAGAAGTAAGTGATACATTTTATCCATTAAAAGAATATAAAGATCCAGACGAAAGATATTATGCATGTGTTGTAGACAAAAACAGAGCAGGATCTAAGCCTAAGGTTGTATTTAACTTAAACTTAGCATATAACAGATGGACAGAGCTAGGCTACCTAAGATTAAAAGAACAAAATTAATGTCAGTTTGGGGACGTTTCTTCAACTGACAAAAATGTCACTTGTGGGGACACATCTTGATAGAATACGAAAATTATTCAAAGATGTGTCCCCTTGACTGACAAAAATGTCAGTTGAAGAAACGTCCCCAAACTGACATTTTGCTTTAAAGGATTATGCAGATTAAGCCACCACTGCCTTCGTTTACAATGCGTTCTAGTGTTTCTTGAAGTTTTGCTTGTGCATCTTCTGGCATTCTTGCTAATTTGTTTTGTAATCCTTCATTGACAAGTTCATGTAGATTTTTACCAAAGATGTTAGATTCCCATATTTTCTTAGGATCTGATTCAAATTCAGAAAGTAGGTAATTTACTAAATCTTCAGATTGTTTTTCACTGCCAACAATAGGTGATACTTCAGTTTCTATATCTGCTCTTATCATATGTATACTTGGAGCTTTAGCTTTTAGTTTTACACCAAAACGTGTACCTTGTTTTACCATTTCTGGTTCTTCTAGTATTAGTTCATCAATTGATGGTGTTACAATGCCATATCCAGTAGCTTTTACTTCTTCTAAGGCACAAGCAATTTTATCATATTGTTTTTTAGTTCTTGAAAATTCTGTCATAGTGCTGAATAAGGTTCCTTCATTATCTATATCTACTCCTGAAATTTCGGTCAATACTTTATAGAATAACTCATCATTTAATTCAATAGATACATTTACGCTTCCTTCACCAAGTCTAACTTCAGATAAAGTAGTTTTAGTAATTACTTTAGTGCTTTGAAGTTGATTGATTCCTCTGTCTACTTGTTTTAATATTCTGATATTATCAAAAGCCTTTTCAATTTCATCATATAATTCAACTTTTAACCAATGATCATCAGGTAATCCTTCAACCCATCTAGGAAAATTAATATTAATTGTTTCAACAGGAAATTCATATAAAATTTTACTGAATATATCATCTATGTCTTCAATGTCTAACCTTGTACAGTCAGTAGGAAGTACAGATACACCATATTTTTCCTCTAATTTTTTTGCTAAGGCTTTAGTGTAATCTGAAAATGGATCATCACTATTTAGAACAATAACAAATGGTTTATTAAGTTCTTTTAATTCTTTTACAACTCGTTCTTCTGCATTAATATAGTCTTCTCTTGGAATGTCTGTAATACTTCCATCAGTTGTTACTAAAATTCCAATAGTAGAATGTTCTGCAATTACTTTTCGCGTACCAATTTCAGCAGCTTCTTCAAATGGTATTTCTTCTTCATACCAAGGAGTTTTTACCATACGAGGCATGTCATCTTCTAAATAGCCAATTGCATTATTAACTAAATATCCAACACAATCTACAAGTCGTGTTTTGAATTTTAAATTGTCTCCAATTGTAATTTCAACAGCTTCGTTTGGAATAAATTTCGGCTCAGTAGTCATAATTGTTCTTCCACCAGCACTTTGTGGAAGTTCATCTCTTGCTCTTTCTTTTTTATACTCATTATCAATATTTGGTATAACAAGTAGATCCATAAAATTTTTAATAAATGTTGATTTCCCGAGTACGTACTGGACCAACAACACCTACGTAGATATCACCATCAGTTCGTTCTGCTATATCTTGATATAATTTTAAATTCTCATCCATGAATTATTTAAACCCCCTCTAAGAAATGTTTGTACTAAACTTTATTTAATGTATATTTAAATAGTTAAAAACTTATGACAAAAATAATAAAATAACTTTAAAAAAAATAAATCTTATAATATAATAAAAGCAAAAGGAGGAATGAATATGAAAAAAGTACTATTAATTATATTAGCAGTAATAGTTGTTGTTGCTGTTGCAGTAGGAGTTTATCTATTAATTCCCAAAAATGATACTAAAGTAACATTTGAGGGAGAACAATGTTTAGCAATAGGATTTATAGCTAATGGAAAAGAGAAAGACTTTAGTGAGAAGTATTTAAATAGTAGTGAAGATTTTAGTAAGCTTACAACAGTTTCTTCTGGAAAAGAAGAGCAATTTGTAATAATACCTAAAGATAAAAACTCAACAATTAAAGTCTGGACATATAAAGTTACAGAAGAAGGAGAGCTTTTAATAGATAAGGTTATTGCAGAAAATATAAATGAACCTATACTTATAAATGCGGAAACAGCTGAGGTTGTGCCAAAAGTTGGTATAGAATATAAATACAATGATAAAAAAATAGTTTTACCATTAACTCTTAGTGGTAAAGATGGTAAATTAGTTCTAGGAGAAAACAGCAACTTAATAAAAGATATATCTGAGTATTAAAAATAAAGTCATGCAATTTTTAATTGCATGGCTTTGTTTTTAGGACCTAAAAATGAAATATAAAATTAATAAATGAACAGGGTAAAAAATATAAAGTAAATATTTTATTTTTTTACCTTGTTTTCCATTATACAAACAGATAAAAACAATAGATAATGCTGTACCTAAGCATAATAAAATATACATGTAATGGTAGCCACGTGTTATGATTATAATAGCATATTTTATGATACAAGCAATTACAAAGAATATAGCCATATTTATTTTATTATCTTTGAATATATAAAATAAAACTATAATTGCAATTCCCCAGAATTCATAGTCAAAGTTACATAATTGAGAAAAAACACCTAATAAAAATGCAGGAGCTAGAGAGATAACTTTTTTAAGAATGGAGTTAATATTTAATTTACTTGATATTTTATCATATAGAAAAATTGCTAATAAACCTAAAAATAGGGTTCCAAAGATATTAATGCATAGGCTATTAGAGAAAAGTGACTCAAATAGCATAAAAGGTATTTGAGAAATTATTGCAAAAACAAATAATCTATATAGATATTGTTTAAGGTCTTTGGTATGAGTATATCCTTCTGTAATTTGAAACGCAAAAATTGGAAATGCAAATCTTCCAAGTACATTAAATAAAGTTGTATATTTAAAAGAAGCAATACTTATATGATCTATAAACATTGAAAATACTGCAATACATTTTAATACAAAACTGGTCATAAATGTTCATCCTTTCTAATGAATATATTATACATGAAGTTTTTTAAAAAATATATAAATTACTTTAAAAAGGTTAAATAATATGATAATATTAAAAAAAGCGAAAAGGGGAAAAAGATGGTAGAACATAAAATATTAATAAGTGAAGAAAAACTACAAAAAAGAATTGCAGAATTAGCAGAGCAAATTTCAAATGACTATGAGGGTGAAGACATAACTTTAATATGTACTTTAAAAGGGGCAGTATATTTTACAATTGATTTATCAAAAAAAATCACCAAAAGTGACGTAATTTTAGACTTTATAAGAGTTAGCAGTTATGGCGTAAATAACAGAGAAACAACTGGAAAGCTAGATTTTAAACTTGATATAAGTGAGGATATAAAAGACAAAAATGTAATAGTAGTTGAAGATATAGTTGATTCTGGAATAACATTAAATTATTTATATGATTACTTAAAAACAAAAAATCCTAAATCTTTAAAATTATGTGTATTATTAGACAAAAAGGCGAGAAGGCAAAAAGAAATTGCAATAGATTATACAGGGTTTGAAATAGAAAATAAATTTGTACTTGGGTATGGACTTGATTATGATGAAAAGTACAGGAACTTACCTTATATTGGATATGTAGAAGTGTAATTTTTTAGAGGAGTAAATATGAAAAATAGTAAAGTAAGGAAAGTATTACTAATAATAACAATTATAATTCTTATTATTAGTGCAGTGATTGGTGTAGCAGTTTCAACAGGTTTTATTAATGCAATATTAAGCAGTGATGGAAAAACCATAATAGATGGAGCAGACTTTACAATATTTGCTAATTTGATAGGAACTTTGGGTGCAGTTGCTATTGGTATAGTTCCAATTGTTATAGGTTTTATGACTGCTGGAGTAATATGGCTGACATATGGAATTATATTAGGCGTTAGTTTATTAATTAAAAGGGAAAAAAGTAAAAAGATAATAGTATGGGTTGTAATAGGAATTTTATTAGTAATAGCATTATTTGTTGCTGGAAATTATTTTAGAAGCAAATCATTAGCCAAAGCTAATACTATTGGTTCAATTGCGTATAATTGTAATAAGAATCAGTATATAGTTTATGTAAAAGAAATGGAAAAGTATTGTCCATACCTTGTACTATGCAATGACTATGACCATACTGGAAATTCATTATTATTAAGAGAAAATATTCTTAATGAGCCAAAGGTACAAATGAATAACGAAAGATATGATGAATCTTATGTGGATACATATTTGTCAGAGAAATTTATATATGTATTTGATGATAAATTAATACAGAAAATAAATGATACAGAATTAAGATTTTCTCAAAAAATAAATAACATAAAAAAAGTATATACAATAAATAGAAAATTTTTTATCCTTTCAAATAGTGAAATTGGTTATGATTATTTTGAAGATAATGCAAAAAGTAAAACAGTGCTTCATTATTTTAAAAATAATGAAAATTACATTGCATATAATGATGAAAATATTATTTTACCATGGTGGACGAGGACTAGTGATTATTATTCATTTGGTGCAGTAGGATATAATGGAGTATTGATGAATGGAGTTACTTCAAACGAAGGCTGTGGAATAAGACCAGCATTTACAATTTCAAGTGATACAAAAATAAAGAAAGAATACAATGAGAATTTTAATGAAGAAATTTGGGTTTTAGATATTTAATAATATCCTTGATGTTATTTTTTACATTAGATGTTGTTTTATTAAGAAACTATATAAATAAAAAAGCTCACATCTATACTTTAACCAATAGATGTGAGCTTTTTTATATCCTTTGCAAAATCACATTTGTGAAAACATTTTTTATTTGGTTTATTTTTATATAAAATTTTTCCATTTTTATGTGTGGAGCGGGTAGCGGGAATTGAACCCGCGCTATCAGGTCGGAAGCATGACATTCTACCACTAAATTATACCCGCATAACTAATATATATTATAAGCTAAAAAACAAATAATTGCAATTAAATTAAAGAAAAAAACATTGTAAGAGAAATACTGTTGTGATATACTTATTGCATATAACAAATGGGAGGAAAAAATGCGTAAGAATATTGCAGAAGATAAAGAAAAACTAAAGGAAAAATTGTCTTATATTGGATTAAACTTAGAAAGAATACCTAAATTCTTAACAGAATTTAAGCCATTTTCTTTTAGACCTTCAAAATCATACAATGATACGGGTTATAAAATATACAAATATATAGATGTAAATGATGTTGAAATTCTTTTAACTCCGACTGACAGATTAACTAATTTGGATGAAAAGTATAAATTATCTACTCCGATTAAAAATTATTTAGATTCAAAAACAGAACAAAATGTAGAATATTTTGCAACATTTCTAAAGTTATTAAATGATACCAACATTGAAGATATAGACAAAATAGAAAAAGAACAGGAAAAAATAAAACAACAAATGCCAAACCAAGTAAAGTATGAAGGAAATTATACATGGCAAATATATTATTCAGATGTATCAGACCAATATTTTATGTTAGTACCAACAAATGAATATAATAATTCTGCATTGTTTTACTTACTAAAAAAACAAATTGAAAGTAAAAAAAGTAGAAGAAAAGAAATAATATTTGTGCCAGTTAGTTACCAAGAATATTCCGGAAATTATTTATTAAAAAGTCAAATTGCTGATATAGAAAACTATTTATGGTATTTTACTAAAGAGTGGCCAACTATATATGAAGTATATGATATAAAAGGTAAAATGCAGTTAAAAATAGTTGGAAGAGCAAGTGTTTATGAAAATTTAAAAAGCGACTATACTATAACGATAGGAAACAAAGAAGATGCTATAAAGCAGTATAAATTAATAAAGGCTTTATTTATATTGTCAACAGCATTTCCAGATGATTTTGACTTTAAAACAAATATAGATGAAGAAGGCTCACTACAGTTTTGTTATCAGACGAGCATAGAAAAGAAAATAATAGATTATAATGAACTAACCAGTTTTATACAATATGAAGCAAATCAAAAGAAAATGTTGATTAATTTAGAAGAAAAGAAGATACAAGAATCACAAAATAAATTACAAGAAATAAAAGAAGAAGTTGAAAAACAAACAAATGAATACTTAAGTAAACAACGTCAAATATCAACATTTTTAGAATGTAAAAAATCTTTTTTTGGAAAGGTTAAATATTATTTTTCAAGTAGAAAAAGGGAATTGAAACCAATAAAAAAAGAAGAAGAAAAAGTAAAAGTAAAAGAAAAGAATAAAAAAGAAGAAAAAAGAGAACAACAGGCTTCAGAGTTAAAGCAGTTTACAATAGAGGATTTGATTGAAATATGTACAAAATTGGAATCAAGACAAAAAATGGTAAAATCATTAAAAGCTGATGAAAAGGCACTAGAGCTTAAAAAAATAAATTTGGAAAGAAAAATAAAAAATGCCAACATTTACTTAAATGAAATAGAATTACATAAAAAAAGCATTTTTGAATTTTGGAAGTTTAGTAATAAAGACGAGCTTCCTAGTTTAAATGAAGGTGAAGAAGAGGAAAATACTGCAAAAGAAAAAATAGCTAAAAGTTTTAACTATGAACTAGACATTGAAAACTTTGGAATAAAAGTAGATGAATTGCAAAGAAGAAAATTATCTAAAAATGAAACAGATGGTGTGTTTGCTATAAAACATGTGTTAAAATCTGCACAAATTCTTCATGAAAATAAAAGTGATGAATTGACAGAAAAACAAAGAAAATTAATACAGCAAGAGCTTGACTTGATGAAAAAGAGTTATGAAGATAATATAGAAACTATTGAGTTAAAAGACTTTGATGTATTTGGAAGTATTTCAGATGATAATACTAAGGTTAAAACTTTAAATAATAAAAAACATAGGGAAATAGAAAAAGACAAATATAAAGTACTAAATATATCTAAACAAACAGATTTGGACTTATATATAGATACAATAAGAAATTATTTAAACTTAGTAAAAGAAGCTTTTTGCAAAATAACAACATCACAGAATATACCTGTATATATGACATCAACCAAGAAGATAGACAACAAAAACTTAAATGTACTGCACTTAGATATTAATAATGCAATTAGTGAGAATCTTGATAAAGATGAAGTTTATTTGTATAAAATAAACATAAAAGAAGCAATGCCAATTTTATATTATTCAAATATTATGTTTTTTGACAACATGAATCAGACTTTGCCATTAGGAATGAACATATCAGATGAAGTATTAATTGATTTAAGTAAATACAAATTATTAGAAGTCAAAAAAGAAGAGTTTAAAATAAACTATTTAAAAGATGAATATACAAATAAAATAATTCAAGTAAAAAGTGTTGAGTACAATGTAAAATAACAATAAAAATCTCTAGAAAGAATTTTCTAGAGATTTTTGGTGCAGGTGGTGGGGGTCGAACCCACACGAATGTTACTTCGCAGGATTTTGAGTCCTGTGCGTCTGCCAATTCCGCCACACCTGCATAAAAATATTACTTAAATATAATAGCAAAAAAATAGAAAAATAGCAAGTGTTTTTTAGAATAATCATATAGTTTTTGGAAAGAATAAAGAAAAATAATTTAGGAGGGAAAATATATGATTAATTTTAGAACAGACCTGGCTCTAGAAAGAAGAGACTTATTTAAAAAGGCTAATAATATATCAAAGGAAGTAGATGGTTTAGAAACACAAGAAGAAACTTTTGATGATAACATAAAAGTATCGAGAGTTAAAGTTTTAAATGAGAATGGAGAACAAGCAATAGGCAAAAGAAAGGGAACATATATTACAATTGATATAAAAAATTTGAAAATTGCAGGAGAAGATCAAATACAAAAAGCATCAGAAGCGGTAACAAAAGAACTAAAAAATTTAATTGGAAATTTAGTAGGACCACAAGAGGATATACTTGTTGTTGGATTAGGCAATTTGTATGTAACACCAGATGCATTGGGACCTAAAGTGGTAAATGAAATAGATATTACAAGACATTTGCTAAATTACATGCCAGACGTATTAGACAAAGATACAAGACCAGTAAGTGCAATTGCGCCAGGAGTTTTAGGAACAACTGGTATAGAAACATTAGAAGTTATAAAAGGAATAGTAGAAAATATTCATCCTAAGTTAATAATTGTAATTGATGCATTAGCTTCGAGAAGTATAGAAAGAATAAGTAGTACTGTGCAGTTGGCAGATACAGGAATTGTACCAGGTGCAGGAGTTGGAAATGAAAGAAAAGAACTAACAAAGGAATCTTTAGGTGTGCCAGTTATTGCTATAGGAATACCAACAGTTGTAGAAGCGGCAACAATAGCTGCAGACAGTTTGGATTTATTTATTCAAAAAGTTCAAGAAGAAGCAAAATCAAATGAATTCTTAAATCAATTACAAGAAGAAGATAAATATGAAATGATTAAAGAGGTATTAGCTCCAGAAGATTATAATTTTATAGTAACACCAAAGGAAATAGATGATTTGATTGAAAATATGAAAGATATAGTTGCAAGAGGAATAAATTTTGCAACACAAAAATAAAATCCCGCCGTTGCAATTGGAACGGCGGGAAAAGGATTATCTGCAAGAAATAATCTTTGCCATTCTGGTCTTCTTGAGTCCGAGAAAGCCAGAACGTTCTTCATAGAAAAGGACTTTGCACTTTGCGTTTTTAAATGCGGTGTGAACCCAACCAATGGGAGAATTGTCATAGCTGAATTTGTCAACAAAATCTTTTGCGGTCATAATCTGAGGAAAAGGCTCGATGCCTTTCTCAGCATCACGATCCAACTTATAAAGGTAGCTTTCAACGTTTCGCTTGACAATATCATGCTTAATGGTGGTGCTTTTGATGTGAGAATTGCGGTAGGTTTCGTAAATGTCCTTGGAAGTAATCATGATAAATGCTCCTTTAAAAAAATAATAATTTTTACAACCTATTGGTATGTAATTATATATATTATAACATAAAAATAAATATAATGCAAACATGTGTATCACAATACAACAAAATAAGAAAAAATGTTGTTATTTTTAAATTCATATTATATAATGAGGTTACAAAAATTTAGGAGGAATTGTATGGAAGAAAAACTAAAAAAACTATTAGAAAATTCGTATACTCCATATTATAAATACCCTGTAGCTTCAGTTATAGTAATGAAAGATGGAACCGAGTTTAGTGGGGTTAATGTAGAAACATCTAGTCCAGCAGCAGGAATATGTGCTGAACGAAATGCATTATACACTAGCATAACAGAAGGCTATAAAAAAGGTGATGTTAAAGAAATACATGTTATGAGTAAAACAGAACAAGAATGCTGGCCATGCTTTATATGTAGACATGCAATAAGTGATTTATGTGATAAAAATGTTAAAATTATATCACACACATATAGTGGTAAAACCACTACAAAAACAGTTGAAGAACTATGTCCATTGCCTTTTGGTGATGAAAATATGAAATAATAAAAGGAGAAAATAAATGGCAACAATTATAAATGGCAAAGAACTTGCAGCGAAAATTAGAGCAGACTTGAAATTAGAAGTTGAAGAACTAAAACAAAAAGATATATTTCCAAAATTAGCAGTAATAATGGTTGGAAATGATAGTGCATCAGCTGTGTATGTACGTAATAAAAGCAAAGCATGTAATGAAATAGGTATTGAATTTGAAGAATTTTTATTACCAGAAAATACAACAAGAGAAGAACTATTGAGATTAATTGAAGAACTAAATAATAGAAAAGATGTTAATGGAATTTTACTTCAAAGTCCAATACCAAAGCACTTAGACATTAGAGAAGCATTTAATGCTATAAACTACAAAAAAGATGTAGATGGATTCCATCCGATAAATGTTGGCAAATTAGCTATTGGAGAAGATTGCTTTATATCATGTACACCAGCAGGAGTTATGAAAATGTTAGAAGAATATAACATAGAAATAGAAGGAAAATATGCTGTTGTTATTGGAAGAAGCAATATTGTAGGCAAACCATTAGCACAATGTCTACTAAACAAAAATGCAACTGTAACTACATGTCATTCTAGAACAAAAAATTTAAAAGACATTACTAAACAAGCAGATATATTAGTTGCAGCAATTGGAAAACCTAAATTTGTAACAGAAGATATGGTAAAAGATGGTGCGATTGTAATAGATATTGGAATAAACAGAAATGATGATGGAAAACTTGTAGGGGATGTTGATTATCAAAATATAGAAAGCAAGGCATCATATATTACTCCAGTTCCAGGTGGAGTTGGACCAATGACAATTGCAATGCTAATGACAAATGTTGTAAAAGCAGCAAAAAATAATTAAATAATAAATTGGGGGCTTGATTATCTTAGGAGGAAAATGTATGAAAATTATATATCAAGCTCAAAATGAATATCCAGAAAAATTAAATAATATATACGCATCACCTGCTAAATTATATTTAGTGGGTGATGCGTTAGTTTTAAATAAGCCATCAATAGCTATAATTGGTTGCAGAGATGCAAGCAATTATGGTAAAAAAGTGGCTTTTAATTTTGCTTATGAACTTGCAAAAGAAGGCTTTGTAATAGTAAGTGGACTTGCAAGAGGAATTGATACATATGCACATTTAGGAGCTGTTAAAGCAAATGGTAAAACAATAGCTGTATTGGGAAGCGGATTAAAACATATATATCCAGCTGAAAATAAAGAATTATGTAATGAGATTGTAAAAAAAGGTGGAGCGGTAATAACTGAATACGAGCCACATGTAAAGCCATTACCAATGAACTTCCCGTCAAGAAATAGAATAATTAGTGGACTTTCAAGTGGCGTATTAGTAGTAGAAGCAAAACAAAAAAGTGGCACCCTAATTACAGTAGATTATGCTCTAGAACAAGGAAAAGATGTATTTGTAATACCAGGAAATATTACAAGCACAAATTCATATGGCACAAATGATCTTATCAAGCAAGGGGCAAAGCCAGTTACAAATATACAGGAAATTATAGAAGAAATAACTTAAATTTTGTTGTTTTCATTGGCAATTTTATAATAATGTGGTAAAATATATAAGGAATTTAAAAGGAGAAGCAATGCCAAAATTTTTTGTAAAAACAAATCAAATAGAAAAAGATAAAATAAAAATAATTGGAGAAGATGTAAAACATATAAACCAAGTGTTAAGAGCTAAAATTGGTGAAGAACTAACAATTTGTAATTTAGATACAACGTTAAATTATATTACTACAGTATCTCAAATTACTCCTGAATATGTAATATGTAATATACAAGACTGTGTAAAAAGCTTTGTGGAAAGCAATATACAAGTTACAATTTTTCAGGGGCTTCCAAAAGCAGATAAGATGGAATACATCATACAAAAGAATACAGAACTAGGTGCTAAACAAATAGTACCAGTTGAGATGGTAAGATGTGTAGTAAAACTAGATAGTAAAAAGGAAGGCAAGAAAATAGAACGTTGGCAAAAAATTGCAGAATCAGCTGCAAAGCAAAGTGGAAGAGATTTAATACCAACAGTTGAAATGCCAATTGATATAAATAATTTATGTGAAAAAATCAAAGATTTTGATGCAGTAATTTTAGCTTATGAAGAAGAAAAAAAAAATACATTAAAAAACGAGTTAAAAAAACTAGATGAAACTAAAAATTTAAAAATTGGAGTTATAATAGGTCCAGAAGGTGGAATAGACAAAACAGAAGTAGAAAAGCTTGAAAAAGCAGGTGCAAAAGTGGTAACATTAGGAAAAAGAATATTAAGAACAGAAACAGCATCAATTAATATTATAAGCAATATTATGTATGAATATGAAATGTAGGGAGGAAAAAATGGCAAAAGAAACAAAAAAAGAAGAAGAAAAAAAAGAAGAGACTTCAAAGCCAGTGACAAAAAAGAAACAAACAGAAAAGAAAACAGAGGCAAAGAAGTCTACAACTTCGAAAAAAACTAAAACAACATCAACACAAACAAAGAAATCTACCACATCAAAAACTAAAAAAGCTAAGCCTGTAGAAAAAAAAGAAGAAACAGAAGTTAAAAAAGAAAAAGTCAAAAAAGAAACGTCAAATAACAAAAAAACAAAAAATAAAAAAGAAGTAATTGATGAGAAAAAAGAAAAAGATGAAAAAGTAGCTGAAAATGAACAGGAAGAAAGTAAAACAGAAATCAAAGAAGTAGATATAAAAGATGTAAAAGAAACAATAAAAAGTGAAATAAAATCTAAAAGAGTAATACAAGCTGAAGAACTAAAAAAGATGAATGGCGAAGTATTTAAAAACATAGTTTTAGCAATTGCAGTTGTTGTATTTTTAAACTTTATAATACTTGGATTCATGAACATAGAAACTTCGGTATTTATAGTGGATTTAAAGGTATTTGCTGTGTCATTACTTGCTGTTGCAATAGGTGTTTTTGAATATGCATACAAAAAAGATAGCGGAAAAATAGCTATATATGGTATAGAAACATTAGTATTAGCTTTTTGTATGTTAGGGCTTATATATTTAGACATTATGTGGAATAGTAAATTTGTAATTATGGTAATACTACTTACATATATAATTGCAATATATTATACAGCAAAATCAATAATAGTTTATCAAAAAATGAGAAAAAAATATTATATTGAGTCAATGAAAAAAGTAATAAAAAAATAGAATTGTGAAAGGAAAAAAGCATGAAAAGTATGACTGGCTTTGGAAGAGCCAAACTTGAAAGAGAAGAAAGAGAGTATTTAGTAGAAATACGTTCAGTAAATCATAAATATGCTGATATTACGGTTAAAGCACCAAGAAATCTTTTATATTTAGAAGATAAAGTTAGAAAAGCTGTATTAAATAGAGTGGCAAGAGGAAAAATAGAAGTATTTATAAGCTATGCAAACTATGGTTTAAATGGTAAAAATGTAGTGCTTAATAAAGAATTAGCTAAGCTATATATTAAAGAATTAACAGAATTAGCAGAAGAAGCTGATATACCAAGTGGACTTAGAGCTACAGAGGTTTCAAAAATGCCTGATGTTTTAAATGTACAATTGGATGAGGATAGTTTAGAAACAATTTGGACTGAACTATCAGAATGCTTAGAAAATGCAATAGATAACTTTATTGATATGAGAAGCATTGAAGGAAATAAAATAAAACAAGACTTAGAAGAAAGATTGAAAAAAATAGAAGAAGATGTAAATAAAATTTCAGAGCTTTCTACTGGACTTGTTGAAGAATATGTTGTAAAATTAGAAGAAAGAATTAAAGAACTTTTGAAAGTTGATGTAGTAGATAAAGACAGATTAGCACAAGAAATAGTAATATATTCTGATAAATGCTCTACAGAAGAAGAACTTACAAGGCTAAGAAGTCATATATCTCAATTTAAAAACCTATTAGAACAAGACGAACCAACAGGAAAAAAACTAGATTTCTTAATGCAAGAAATGAATAGAGAAACAAACACTATTGGCTCAAAATCGGGAAAACTAGAAATTACTAATTTAGTAATTGAAATGAAAACTATATTAGAAGACATAAGGGAACAAATTCAAAATATTGAATAATAAGGAGGACTTTTATGCAATTAATAAATATAGGCTTTGGAAACATTGTATCATCAGATAGAATAATTGCAATTGTAAGCCCAGAATCAGCACCAATTAAAAGGCTAGTACAAGATTCTAAAGATCAAGGTAGAGCAATTGATGCTACATGTGGAAGAAGAACAAGAGCTGTAATTATAATGGATTCAAATCATGTTGTATTATCAGCTGTACAACCAGAAACAGTAGCTGGAAGATTTGAAGATGATTCAAACAAAATAGAAAATGAATAGAAAGAAGGGAAAAATATGTTAGTAAAACCAACTGTTTTAGAATTATTAGAAAAGGTAGATAATCGTTTTAGATTAGTTACAATTACTGCAAAAAGAGCAAGACAAATATCAGCAGGAAGTACACCTTTAACTCAAAAGGAAGAACCATCACCTGTATCACTTGCTGCAGACGAAATAGCAGAAGGTAAGGTGAAGGCATGTTAGTATTATTATCAGGAGTATCAGGTGCAGGAAAGGACACAATAAAAAAAGAACTAATAGCAAGAATGGAAAATGTAGAATCACTTCCATCATATACTGACAGAGCACCAAGAGAAAATGACATACCTGGCCAAACTTATAATTTCGTAACAACTGAAGAATTTGAAGCAATGATTGCTAGGGGGGAACTATATGAATACTCTGCACATCATAACCATTATTATGGAACATCAAAAAAGTTACTAAATGAAAAAATGCAAAATGGAAAAATAATAGTAAAAGATATTGAAGTAAATGGTGTTGAAAACTTAATAAAATTATTAAAAAATGACACTAAAATTGTAACAATATTTTTAAAAGTTCCAAAAGAAGAGCTAAGAAGACGTTTAGAAAACAGAGTAGATAAGCCAAGCAAAAAAGATATTGAACTAAGACTAAATAGGTTACAATATGAAGAATCAAAAATAGGAATATATGATTATGTTATAAAAAACAACAACTTAGAAAAAACAGTTAATATAATAATGGAAATCATAAAAGACGAATACAACTTAACAGAAGCAGAATTTTAAATATTATAAAATCAAAAGAAAAACTGAAAGAGATACAAAAAATGACAAAAGCTGAAAACACTGCGAGAGTATATATACGTAATTTGTTACAAAACAAACAGGCTAAAATATTAGCTTTATTAACTGTGCATATAAGACAGACAATAGGCAGAGATGCTTACAGTCTGTCTTTTTGATGTGCTAAAAAGTAGAAAAGAAAACAATTAAAAAATATAAGATAAAGGAGGGAAAAAAATGAAATTAAATCTAAAATTAACAAAACAAAAAGGAATTACATTAATAGCACTTGTAATTACAATATTAGTATTATTAATATTAGCAGGAGTGTCAATAAATACAGTTTTTAGTGATAATGGAATAATGAAAAGAGCCAGGGACAGTAAAAAGGTAACCAACATTTCATCATTAAAAGAAACAATAGGAGTTGTATTACAAGGTAGAAACATAAATAAGCAAGTAGGATTAGAACAGAACAGTTTAAAAACAGATTTAGAAAAAGGAATATCAGGAGATAAACAAGTAGAACAAATAACTGATGATACATGTTATGTAACAAGGGATGATGTAACATTAACAGTATATGACAACGGAGATATAGTAGAAGGAAAAACAGATTTATGGGATGGAACAACAAAAAGTAGGCCAACAGTAGATAAAAACAAAAATTGGCATATATACACACCAGAGGAAATGAAATACTTTGCTGATTACGTAAATGGAAACCTAACAGAAGATGAAAAAGCAGGACTAGAAATAACAGATGACACAATAGTATATTTGGAAAAAGACTTAGACTTAGGAGCAAGACAAGTAAATGGAACGCTAACAACAGGAACAGCATGGGAACCAGTAGGAACAGAAAAGGAAGCAAAATTCACAGGAACTTTTGAAGGAAACAATCACACAATAAGAGGGGTATATGTAAAAAAAGAAGGAAAATTTGCAGGAATATTTGGAAATTCAGACACAATACAAAACCTAACTGTATCAAGTAGTTATATAGAAGCAGCAGAACCATGTGCAGGAGGAATTGTAGGAGCATTAAGAGAAGGAAACTTAATAAATTGCCATAATAAAGGTACGAAAGTAATAACTCAAAAAAATTATGTAGGAGGAATAGCAGGACAGTCAACAGGAGAAAAAATACAACAATGTACTAATTCAGGAGAAATTACAGGAAAAATAGAAAAAGATTGGGGACTTGTGGGCGGAATAGTTGGAAATACTAGTGCAAATATATTAGAATGTAATAATTTTGGAAAGATTAATGCAGAAGGAAGTGGTAATGGGGGAATAGCAGGAAACTCAACTGGAAATATAGAAAAATGTATGAATTTTGGAATAATAGACGGAGGAAGGAATAGTAATGGATATGGATCTACGGGTGGAATAGCAGGACATTCTTCTGGAACTATAATTAAATGTATAAATAAAGGCAATATAAATGTAAAAGGAGTTCAGAATGGAGGGATAGCAGGAGGAATTGAAACTGCAGGTACTATAATAAAATGCATAAATACAGGAAATATAAATGGAGACTTTCAAAATGGAGGAATAGTAGGAGGATTAAATGGAACAGTAGAGCAATGCTATAATACTGGAACAATAAGAGGAATACACAGATTAGGAGGAATTTGCGGAATTATATGTAATATGTATGAATCTACAATAAAAAACTGTTATAACACAGGTAGTATAATTCCAGAAAAGTCAACTGAATATCCAGATACCAATATAATATATATAGGTGGAATTATAGGATGGATGAGCTCAAACGAAACAAGTGGAACAATTTCTAATAATTATAATATAGGAAAAATAGAAATCTCAGGAAAAGAAGTTACATATGTAGGAGGAGTGATTGGTGGTTATTCAAGCAAATTTACCATAAAAAACAACTACTATATAGAGGGAACATCTAAAACAAATGAAACATTATCATCTTCAGGAGAAAGCAAAACTGAAGCACAAATGAAAACAGAAGAATTTTTAGCATTATTAAATGCAGACCAAGAAACAGCAGTATGGGAATTAAAACCTAACAGCTATCCAAGTATAATTGGATTGTCAGATTAGGGACGTTTCTTCAACTGACATTTTTGTCAGTTTGGGGGACACATCTTCATTTTCTACATATTTTCAGATATAAATAAAATAGCAATTTATTTGCCAGACAAATAAATGTTGTATTATTAAGAAAAATATTGTATAATATAAAGACAAACTGATATGTTTGAACTTATGAAGAAAAGAGGGTAAAGAAAATGGCAACTTCCTATTCAGAGGGTTTAGAACGGCTTGAAAGAGAAATAAAAAAGATTACGGAAAAAGAACTTCCAGAATGCGAGGAAGAACTGAAAAAAGCAAAACAAATTCTTGGAAATTCTCATGGAAAAGTTGGAAAAGAAATAATAAGTTGTCAGATGAAACTTGAGTATTATGAAGTAAGAAAAAAATATCTTGTTGATCTTATGAATTCTTATAAAAAGGAAGTTACAGAGATTGCACAGACTGCAGAAGCAATATTCAAACAATATTTTAGTAAATGATTTTACACTCAAAAGCGAAGAAGATAATATCTTCTTTGCTTTTTTTTACAAATGTGATATACTTGATACCAAATAATAAATTAAGAGGAAATATGATAGCAGAAGTAATTTTAAGCAGTAATGCAAAACAATTAAATAGAGTATTTGATTACCAAATACCAGAGCAACTAGCATCTAAAGCTAAATTGGGTGCTAGAGTTTTAGTGCCTTTTTCCAATAGAAAAGAATTAGAAGAAGGTTTTATTGTTAATATTAAAGAAACTTCTCTTTATAAAGTAAAAAATATTTCAGATGTAAATGGCAACTATATTGATGAAAAAAGCATAGAATTAGCTAATTGGATGTCTAAAAGGTATTTTTGTAATTTATCAGATTGCATAAAATTAATGTTGCCACCAGGAACAACAGCGAAAGTAGTAGAAAACAGAGTAAAAGAAAAAAATGCCAATTTTGTATATTTAAAAAAAGAACAAGAAGAAGTGGAACAAGATATACAAAGTAAAAAAATAAAATCTGAAAAACAAATAAGAGCACTTGAATTTTTATTAGAAAATGAAGGAGTAATAATATCAGATTTAGAAACTTTTGCAGATGTTAGTAAGGCTGTATTAAATACACTTCAAAAAAATGGATATATAGAAATAGTTGAAAAACAAGTAGAAAGAAATCCATTTGTGCATAAAGATGTAAAAAATGACAAGAAATTAAAATTAAATGATGAGCAACAAAAAGCATATAATGCTGTTGCTGATGCAATAGATGATAATTTTAATTCTGAATTTTTATTATTTGGAGTAACAGGTTCTGGAAAAACAGAAGTATATTTGCAACTAATAGATAAAGTATTAAATGAACAGAAATCTAGCTTAATGCTTGTACCAGAAATTGCATTAACACCACAAACAGTAGATAGATTTATAGCTCGTTTTGGAGAAGAAAACATTGCAATATTACATAGTAGATTATCTGTTGGTGAAAGATATGATCAATGGAATAAAATTAAAAGAGGAGAAGCTAAAATTATAATAGGTGCACGTTCAGCAATATTTGCACCAATACAAAATTTAGGATTGATTATTATAGATGAAGAACATGATCAGTCATATAAATCAGAAACAACACCTAAGTATCATACAAAGGAAGTAGCAAGGTATTTGGCTAAAGAAAATAATACATGTTTAGTATTAGGAAGTGCAACACCTGATTTAGAAACATACTATAAGGCACAAAATGGTGATATAGAGTTATTAGAGCTAACTAAAAGAGCAAATGAAGCTAAACTTCCAAATGTAGAAATAGTTGATTTAAGGCAGGAACTAAACCAAGGAAATAAAACCATGATAAGTGGCAAATTACATCAAGCTATAAAAGAAAATCTAAATAATCATAAGCAGACAATACTTTTTTTAAATCGTAGAGGATTCTCGACATTTGTAATGTGTAGAGATTGTGGAAATACAATAAAATGTAAAAATTGTGATATTACTTTAACATATCATGCGAATAGTAAAAAGCTAAAATGCCATTACTGTGGCTATGAAGAAGAAATTGTAAAAGAATGTCCAGAATGTCATAGTAAAAACATTAAATATTTTGGAGCAGGAACTCAAAAATTAGAAGAACAGGTACATTTGCTATTTCCGAATGCAAGTGTAATTCGTATGGATGTTGATACTGTAACCAAGAAAAATTCACATGAAGAGATTCTTAATAAATTTAAAAATGAAAATATAGATATTTTAATAGGAACTCAAATGGTAGTCAAGGGGCACCATTTTCCAAATGTTACATTAGTAGGAGTTATAGCTGCAGATGCAAGTTTGAATATAGATGATTTCAAGGCAAATGAGCATACCTTTCAAATATTAACACAAGTCGCACGGACGTGCTGGAAGAGAGAAAGAACAGGGAAATGTAATAATACAAACATATAATCCAGATAATTTTAGTATAGAATGTGCCAAAAAACAAAACTATAAGCTTTTTTATAATACTGAAATTATGTTAAGAAAACAATTGAAATATCCGCCATTTTGCGATATAATAGTAATTGGTATAAGTTCGGAGAATCAAAACACAGCATTTAAAATAACAAATGATTTACATAAATATTTGAAAAATAGAGTAATAAATGAAAATATAGGAATAATCTTATATAAAGGACTACCAGCACCAATAGATAGAATAAAAAATAAATATCGTTTTCGTATAATTATCAAATGCAAATTTAATGATGAAACTATAAATTTAATGAATGATATGATAAATGAATATGAACAAACAAAAGAAGGAAAAAATGGAAGTGTTAGGTTGAGTATTGATTTGAATCCTAACAATTGGCTTTAATTTTTAAAAGAATCAGCATCTTGCTTTGTCAAAGTGCATTAAAAACGCGGTTGCATACAAACGTATGCGCCCTTGCCTTTTTAATACACTTTTCCGCGCAATATACTAATTTTTTTAAAAATTAACATTTTAATTAATAGGAGAGATAAAAATTAGAATAGGGGGAGAATAAATTTGGCAATAAGAATAATAAGACAAGCAGATGATGAAATATTAAGAAAAAAATCAAGAGAAGTTGAAGTAGTTGATGAAAAAATACAAGAAATACTAAATGATATGGTAGAAACTATGCATAAGTATGATGGAGTTGGGTTAGCTGGACCACAAATAGGAATATTAAAAAGAATAATAGTAATTGATTTATATGATGATAAAGGACCAATTAAACTAATAAATCCTAAAATTATAAAAGAAAGTGGAACACAAGAAGTTGAAGAAGGATGTTTAAGTTTTCCAAATCAATATGGAAGAATAGTAAGGCCTAATAAAATAAAAATTGAAGCCTTAAACGAAAAAGGCAAAAAAATAAAATTAGATGGAGAAGGATTATTAGCACAAGCTATAGCACATGAAATAGATCACTTAGATGGTATTTTGTTTGTAGATAAAATAATTCCAGGAACATTGGAATATGTAACACCTGATGAAAATAAAAAATAAAGGAGGGATAACAAATGCTTAATATTGTATTTATGGGTACACCAGATTTTGCAAAAGAAAGCCTTAAATGCTTAGTTGAAGCAAAACATAATATATTAGCAGTTGTAACAAATCCTGACAAACCTCAAGGCAGAGGAATGAAAATGATAGCATCACCAGTAAAACAATATGCTTTAGAAAAGGGTTTGGAAATATATCAACCTGAAAAAGTAAGAAATAACGTAGAATTTATAGAAAAAATAAAATCTTTAAAACCTGATGTAATATGTGTTGTAGCATATGGAAAAATATTACCACAAGAATTGTTAGACATTCCAAAATTAGGGTGTATAAATGTACATGGATCTTTATTACCTAAGTACAGAGGTGCAGCACCAATACAGTGGGCAGTTTTAAATGGAGATAAAACAACAGGAATTACCACAATGTATATGGATGCAGGAATGGACACAGGAGATATGATTTTAAAACAAGAAGTAGAAATAGGAGAAGATGAAACAACAGGAGAACTTTGGGATAGACTAACAAAAATTGGAGGAGAACTATTAGTAAAAACACTTGACTTGATAGAACAAGGAAAAGCACCAAGAGAAAAACAAGGAGAAGAATTTACAATGGCTCCAATGCTTAGCAAAGAAATGGCAAAAATAGATTGGCAAAGTCAAACAGCAGAACAAATTAAAAATCTAATTAGAGGTTTGAACCCAATAATGGGAGCATATACATTTTTAAATGGTAAAAAACTAAAATTCTGGAAAGCAAAATTAATGTCTGAACAAGAACTATTAAATACATTTCCAGAACTAAAAGAATATGAATACAAACTAAATGTCTTAGAAGAGGGAACAATATTATTTACAAACCCAAAACAAGGACTATTTATTAAAGCAAAACAAGGAATACTACAAATACTAGAAATACAAGCAGAAAACGCAAAAAGAATGAGCACCTCAGACTTCTTAAGGGGAAACAACATCCAAGCAGGAAGCATATTAGAATAAAATATTAAAAGATTTCAACGAAACAAGTTACTATGTTTTTTGACTACTAATCCAGAGAGGTGTGGCAATATAAGAAAAATATTAAGTATAGGTAAAATATCAAAAATGGTAAATTATGCAATTGATAAGACGAAAAAATTGACAAGATTTTAAGAAAATGATATAATATAAACAGTTAGAAACTTAATTTAGTTTCCAAAGGGGTAGGTTCTACCATACTTTATTCAAATTTGTGCATACAAGAAGAAATGAAGTATGGGTGCCCATACTTCCTATAACAACAATTATCAATATACTATGACCGTTCTTAAAGTAACAAGTAGAAATAAGAGCATAAGTCCTGAGGCAGAAAGCCCGAGTATGACTGAATAGTTGAGAGAGTTATAGAATAAGGTATGTGGCAAATAATACACACTAAATTATAAATTATAAATTATGACCGTACTTAAAGTAACAAGTAGAAATAAGTGCATAAGTCACGCAAGTCAAAATGCAGTAGACTGATTAATTTATAATATTAGGTAAAGTGTAGCTCCTGTAAATGAACCTAAATAAAAAAGCTAAATGAAAGAATTTAGCAGAAAAGAAGTAGCCTATAATTGTAGGCTACTTTTTATTATATAGGAAAAATCGAATATTTTTAATATACAATAAGATTAAGTTTACTTGGACTGTGCAAGTTGCAAAGCAACCCTGTGCATGTGGCAAATTCGCCTTTCTTATAGAAGATTAACTTTAACTTATTTTAATATTGACTGCATACAAAAATTAAGATATAATTTGAATATGTAATTTGAAGGAGGAATTTATATGGCAGTGATTAGACCATCAGCAGATTTAAGAAATAATTATAGTGAAATTTCGAAAATTTGCCATCAAACTAAACAACCTATATATATTACGAAAAATGGATACAATGACTTAGTATTATTAAGCAATGAAGCTTACGAAGATTTAGTAAACGGACATCTAACGGAAGAGAAAATAGATAAACGAATTTCAGAAAAATTTGATAAGCAATATGCTGATTTCGAAGAATTTAAGAAAGATATACTTGTAAAAATTGATAAAGCAATAAAAGAAATAGAAGAAGGCAAAGGAATACCAATGGAAGATGCAGTTGCAGAAATGGAGGCTAAGTATCATATAAATTAAAATGTAAAATTTATGTGAAAAAGGTTAACAAAAAGCATTATGTCGTGTATAATATAGGGCATAATGCTATTAATTTGATAGAGAGGAATAAACAAATGTTTAAAATATTAAAAAATTTAAAACAGTCATGGGTAGCAGTAGTTATAATTGTTGCATTGCTTGCAGTTCAAGCATATGCAGACTTAGCACTACCTGATTACATAACAAGAATTGTAAACAATGGAATAACAGAAGCAATAGTTGATCCAAATAACTACCAAAGTCAATATATATGGATAGAAGGACTAAAAATGTTAGCTGTAGCAGCAGTTAGTATGGTATGTGGAATTACAGTAATGTTTTTATCATCTCGTGTTGGAGCTAAGCTTGGAAAAGCTTTAAGAGAAAAAATATTCAAAAAAATATTAGGATTTTCAATTAGCGAATTTAAAGAATTTTCAACAGCGTCTTTAATAACACGTAGTACAAACGATATTCAACAAATACAAAACGTAGTATCAATGATGTTTAGAGTTATTGTTTATGCTCCTATAATTGGTATAGGTGGACTATTTAAAGTTATAGCTTTAAAGCAAAATCCAATGGCATGGATAATAGGAGTTGCACTTGGTGCAGTATTGCTAATTGTATTATTACTATTTGTCGTTGCAATGCCAAAATTCAAAAAAATGCAGGAACTAGTTGATAAATTAAACTTAGTATCAAGAGAAATGCTTACAGGTATACCAGTAATTAGAGCTTTTAATACAGAGAAAAAAGAAGAAGCAAGATTTGAAAAAGCAAATAAAAACCTAATGAAAAACTTTATGTTTGTAAATAATGCAATGAACCTAATGATGCCGTTTTTAATGCTTGTAATGAACTTAGTATCTTTACTAATAATTTGGGTAGGAGCAAAAAATGTAGATATAAATGCAATTCAAGTTGGAGATATTATGGCATTTATACAATACACAATGCAAATTGTAATGGCATTTTTAATGATATCTATGCTTTCAATTATGCTTCCAAGAGCAAGTGTATCTGCAAAACGTATTAATGAAGTATTAGACAGAGAAAATAGTATAAAAGACCCAGAAAATCCAAAACATTTTGATGAAGGCAAAAAAGGATTAGTAGAATTTAAAAATGTTACTTTTCAATACCCTGATGCAGATGAACCAATATTATGTGATATTGACTTTACAGCTGAACCAGGAAAAACTACAGCAATTATAGGTAGTACAGGAAGTGGTAAATCTACAGTTGTAAATTTAATTCCTCGTTTTTATGATGTCACAAAAGGCGAAATACTAATTGATGGAGTAAACATTAAAGATGTTACTCAAAAAGAGTTAAGAAGTGTAATAGGATTTGTACCACAAAAAGGAGTGCTATTCTCTGGTACAATAGAAAGTAATATAAAATATAGTGATGAAAATATGTCAGATGACCAAATGAAACTAGCAGCAGAAATAGCACAAGCAACAGAGTTTATTGATACTAAAAATGATAAATATAAATCTGAAATTGCACAAGGCGGAAGCAATGTATCTGGTGGACAAAAACAACGTTTATCTATTGCAAGAGCAGTTGCAAAAGACCCAGAAATATTTGTTTTTGATGATAGCTTTTCAGCACTTGACTATAAAACTGATGCGAAATTAAGAGAAACATTAGCAGAAAAAACACAAAATAAAACAGTAATTATAGTTGCACAAAGAATAAATACAGTTTTGAATGCAGACCAAATAATTGTGTTAGATGATGGAAAAATTGCAGGAAAAGGAACTCATAAAGAACTTATGCAAAATTGCGAAGTGTATAAACAAATTGCATTATCACAACTTTCAGCAGAAGAACTAGAATAAGTAGTTTATGAAAAATTGTAGCGGAGCACAGTGTGCTCCATAAAAATAGAAAGGAATAAGAAATGAAAGGAAATAGAAAGTCAAATAAGCAAATAGAAAAAGCAAAAGACTTCAAAGGTACTGCAAAGAAAATATTCAAAAAATATTTACTTGACTATAAATGGCAATTACTAATAGTGCTAATATTTGCAATAGGAAGTACAGTATTTACAATAGTAGGTCCAAAAATCTCTGGAAATGCAACAACAGAAATATTTAATGGATTAGTAAATAAAATGTCAGGTAAAGGTGGAATTGACTTTGCAAAAATAGCAAGTATTTTGCTTACCTTAGTTGTGCTATATGTTATAAGTATGATATTTACAGCAATACAAAGTTTTGTAATGACAAATGTATCACAAAAATTAACATATAGACTAAGAAATGAAGTAGCACAAAAAATAAATCATTTGCCAATGAAATACTTTGACAAAAAAACAAATGGTGAAGTTTTATCAATTATAACAAACGATATAGACACATTTTCACAAAACATGAATCAAAGTATTACATCAATAATTACAGCAGTATGTACACTTATAGGTATATTTATTATGATGCTAACAATAAGTGTTAGTATGACATTAGTATCACTTGCAATAATACCAGTTGCAGTAATATTAGTAAAATTCATAGTAAAGAAATCACAAAAATACTTCAAACAACAACAAGACTATTTAGGACATGTAAATGGTCAAGTAGAAGAAATATATGGTGGACATACAATTGTAAAAGTATTTAATAGAGAAAATGAAGAAGCAGAAGCTTTTGCAAAATTAAATGATGAGCTATATACTTCAGGTTGGAAATCACACTTTATGTCAGGATTAATGTATCCAATTATGGGATTTGCTGGAAACGTTGGCTATGTCGGAATTGCAGTTTTGGGTGGATATTTAGCTGTACAAGGAAAAATTACAGTTGGTAATATACAATCATTTATTCAATATGACAAACAATTTACAAGACCAATAAATGAAATAGCAGAAATCTCAAGTATGCTACAAGCAATGGTGGCAGCATCTGAAAGAATATTAGAATTCTTAGAAGAACCAGAAGAAGAAAAAGACCCAGAAAATGCTATATCAACAGAAGGTATAAAAGGTAATGTAACATTTGACCATGTACAATTTGGGTATAACGAAGACAAAGTTATAATACATGACTTTAATGAAACTGTAAAAGATGGACAAAAAATTGCAATTGTTGGTCCAACCGGTGCAGGAAAAACTACAATAGTAAAACTTTTAATGAGATTTTATGATGTAAATAAAGGTGCAATATTAGTTGATGGGCACAATATACAAGAATTTAAACGTGGAGATTTAAGAAAAGTATTTGGAATGGTGCTTCAAGATACATGGCTATTTGGTGGAACCATCAAAGAAAATATTAAATATGGAAAACCAGATGCGACAGACGAAGAAGTAATAGAAGCAGCGAAAGCGGCACACGTTCATCACTTTATACAAACATTACCAAAGGGTTATGATATGGTAATTGATGAGGAATCAAATAATATATCACAAGGACAAAAACAATTATTAACAATAGCAAGAGTTATATTAACAAACCCAGAAATACTAATATTGGACGAAGCAACAAGCTCAATAGATACAAGAACAGAAGAGCAAATACAAGCAGCAATGGATAATCTAATGAAAGGTAGAACAAGCTTCATAATAGCACATAGATTATCTACAATAAAAAATGCTGACTTAATATTAGTAATGAATGAAGGAGACATTATAGAACAAGGAACACATGAAGAATTGCTAGAAAAAGGTGGTTTTTATGCTAACCTATACAACTCACAATTTCAAGATTGTGATGATGAAGCTGTATAAAAAAGAGGAAAAAATATGAAACAAAAAACTAAAATATTTAAAATAGTATTATTGATAGCTGTAATAGCAATAATGGTGGCAGTTACAATATATTTAATACCAACTTTTAAAGAACTTTCAAGTGAAGCTGGACAGCAAGCGTTTAAGCAAAAAGTAAATGATTCTGGATTTATTGGATTTTTAATGCTATTTGGACTTCAATTTGCACAAATATTTTTATTCATAATACCGGGAGAACCAATAGAAATATTAGCAGGTTTATGTTATGGAGGTTTATGGGGGACAGTATTTATAATGCTTTCTGCAGCAATAATTTCAGCCTTTATATATTTACTAGTTCATAAACTTGGTAGAGAATTTATATATGAATTTGTAAAACCAGAAAAGATGGAAAAAATAGAAAAAAGTAAACTATTTCAGAATCCTCAAACAATTAGATATATACTTTTTATATTATTCTTTATACCGGGAACACCAAAAGATTTACTAACATATATAGCAGCATTACTACCAATAAAACCAGCAGAATTTATACTAATATCAACATTAGCAAGATTTCCATCAGTAATATCTTCAACATTAGCTGGAGCAAGCTTGCTAAAAGGAAACTGGAAACTAAGCTTAATTATATATGGTGTAACATTTGCAATAGTTGCAGTCGTGGTATTGATAATGAGAAAACTTGATAAAAACAAAATAACAGACGAAGCAATAAGAACAATACAATAATATTGACAAAAACAAACTAAAAGCGTATAATACTTGTATTGAATATAAATGCGATGAAAAAGAAAAAGTATGCATTTCTTATTCTTAGAGAGTTGAGTTAGGTGAAAGTCAACATTAAGAAACATATGGGGAGCTTTGGAGCATATTAAATAAAGTGGATTAGTATAAACTAATCAAATAGGGTGGAACCGCGGAATAAAACTTTCGTCCCTAGCAATAAAAGCTAGGAATGAAAGTTTTTTTGATTTCTAGCAAATAAAAAGGAGGAATTTTTATGTCAGAATTAACAATGGAAAAATTAGTAGCATTGTGCAAATCAAGAGGATTTGTTTACCCAGGCTCAGAAATTTATGGAGGTCTAGCTAATGCTTGGGACTACGGTCCTTTAGGAGTAGAACTAAAGAACAATGTAAAAAAAGCATGGATGAAAAAATTTGTGCAAGAAAGCAAATATAATGTAGGGCTAGATGCAGCAATACTAATGAACCCTAAAACATGGGTAGCTTCTGGTCACGTAGGTGGTTTTAGTGATCCACTAATAGACTGCAAAAATTGTAAAACAAGACATAGAGCAGATAAACTAATTGAAGACTGGGCTCATGAGAACAATAAAGATATGGTTGCAGATGGTATGACAGACGAAGAAATGATTAACTTCATAAAAGAGAATAACATTGTATGCCCTAAATGCGGAGAACAAAACTTTACACCAATTAGAAAATTCAATTTAATGTATAAAACATATCAAGGTGTAACAGAAGACAGTAGTTCAGAAATTTATCTAAGACCAGAAACAGCACAAGGTATATTTGTAAACTTTAAAAATGTACTAAGAACAACAAGAAGAAAACTACCAATGGGAATTGGTCAAGTTGGTAAATCATTTAGAAATGAAATTACACCAGGTAACTTCATATTTAGAATTCGTGAATTTGAACAAATGGAACTTGAATTTTTCTGCAAACCAGGAACAGATATGGAATGGTTTGAATATTGGAGAGCCTTCTGTAAAAATTGGCTTTTAAGCTTAGGAATGAAAGAAGAAAAAATTAGGTTAAGAGATCACAGCCCAGAAGAGTTATGTTTTTACAGCAAAGGTACAACAGACATTGAATTTGCATTTCCATTTGGATGGGGTGAATTATGGGGTATTGCAGACAGAACAGATTATGACTTAAAACAACATGCACAATATTCAGGAGAAGACTTTACTTACTTAGACCAAGAAACAGGAGAAAAGTTTGTGCCATATTGTGTTGAACCATCACTAGGTTGTGACCGTGTAACATTAGCATTCTTATGCAATGCTTATGAAGAACAAGAAATTGCAGAAGGAGATGTAAGAACAGTATTACATTTACATCCAGCTTTAGCACCATATAAAGTAGCTGTACTTCCACTTTCTAAAAAGTTAAGTGAAAAAGCAGAAGAGGTATATGCAAAATTATCTAAAAACTTTATGTGTGATTATGACGAAGCAGGAAGCATTGGTAAACGTTATAGAAGGGAAGACGAAATAGGAACACCATATTGTGTAACTATTGACTTTGACACATTAGAAGATGAATGTGTAACAATTAGAGATAGAGATACAATGGAACAAGTAAGAGTAAAAATTGATGAACTAGAAAATTGGCTTAATAAAAAAATTCAATTTTAATAATAATATACTTATAACATAAGTAAAAAATAATCAATATGACAAAAAGTAAAGAAAATTTATAAAATTTCTTTACTTTTTTTATATTTACATATATAATAGAAACGTTATAAGTACATAATAGTTTATAACAAATAATATTGTTAATACAATAAAATTTTAAGGAGGTTCTTTATGAGTCAAAAGTACGTATACTTATTTAAAGAAGGAAACGCAAACATGCGTGAACTACTTGGAGGAAAGGGAGCTAACTTAGCTGAAATGACTAACCTAGGTTTACCAATTCCACAAGGCTTTACAGTTACAACAGAAGCTTGTACAAAATATTATGAAGATGGAAAAACAATTTCAAAAGAAATTCAAGATCAAATCTTCACAGCTTTAAAAACACTAGAAGAAATACAAGGTAAAAAATTTGGAGATAATAGTGATCCACTATTAGTATCAGTAAGAAGTGGTGCTAGAGCATCAATGCCAGGAATGATGGATACAATATTAAACTTAGGTTTAAATGACGTAGCAGTTGAAGGATTTGCAGCTAAAACAGGAAATCCTAGATTTGCTTATGATTCATATAGAAGATTTATTCAAATGTATTCAGATGTTGTTATGGAAGTTCCAAAATCATACTTTGAAAAAATAATAGACGAATTAAAAGCAGAAAAAGGTGTTCATTATGATACAGAATTAACAACAGATGATTTAAAAGAATTAGTAAAAAGATTCAAGGCAGTATATAAAGAGAACATGAATGGAGAAGAATTCCCACAAGACCCAACAGAACAATTAATGGGAGCAGTTAAAGCTGTATTTAGAAGCTGGGACAACCCAAGAGCTATAGTATATAGAAGAATGAATGATATACCAGGAGATTGGGGAACAGCTGTAAACGTACAAGCTATGGTATTTGGTAACATGGGAGAAACATCTGGAACAGGTGTTGCATTTACACGTAACCCATCAACAGGTGAAAAAGGAATATTCGGCGAATA
>CAKPKQ010000002.1 GCA_934167305.1 uncultured Clostridia bacterium
ATAAAATGATATTTCTCTCGAAACCTCTCTGTTCCCTTCTTTCTGAACTGTTCGAATTTTTCGAATAGTTCGATTTTTTTCTAATTCATGTGTTTCAAAAATCTCTTTTAAATGATAATTTATTGTATTTACTTCTACCTCAAATAATTTTGACATTGATTTTTGAGTTAACTAAAAATCTTCATTATCATATAAGACTTCTACAGAAATATTATCATTGTTTTGACTTTGATATACGATTAAACCTTTTAACTTCTCTATTGGATTCATATTTACCTCTCTATAACTTGTAATTTGCAAAATTAATCCGCTCCTAGCTATTATTTTTTATTTTTTACGAAACGCCCCAACTTCGTATAGAATGTAATAAAATTTATTTTAATAAATTTTATTACATTCTATAAACTCGCCGGTCCCCACCCGTAACTTTCTAAAAAAATAAAAACCAATAGCTTCACGCTACTATATATCAATTTGTTTTGAGACTTTTTTGAAAAATTACGGCCTGACAGCCCTTTGAGGCGGGGAATACCCGTTAGCCTGGAGGGTCTAATTTTGAAAAAATGCTCTCAAAAATAAATTGATTACAATTATATTTGTGATATAAATTACTAGTTATCTTTACCTTCTTCTTTAAATCTTTTGAATAATAGTGCTTATCTACACAGTGTAAATTTCCACTTTTGATTTTTCATTTATAATTTTTCGTAGCGGAGCACATTGTGTTCCATTACTAATTATTATTATATCTCTTATCTCCCCACCAATTAGGTAATACTTCTGACAATTTAATGGTTGTTCTTGTTTCATAATCAGTCAATATTTCCATATCTTTATTATCTCTATCCAATTGCATTAAAAATTCTCTACAAGCTCCACATGGCATTCCACCATTATGTGGAGGATTATCTCTAAATGCAATTAATCTTTTAATTTTAGTTTTTCCTGTATTTATATACATATTCAATGCAGCTACCCTTTCTGCACATAAATTCATAACTCCACTAGCACTTTCAATACAAAAGCCTGTAAAAATCTCACCATCTTCGCTTTCAACAGCTGACACAACGTGATGTGCAACTATAAATGGTGATACTTCTACTTTATGATATTCAACCTTTGCTTTATTATACATTTTCTCCCATATATCCATATAATTATTCTCCTTTATAAATTAGTATTTATCATTCACTTTATTCTTTAAATGTTTTGAATAATAGTACATATCAGTGCAGTGTAAATTTCCATCCCATAATTCTTCTTCATAATTATCTATAAAGAAATTTTTTATTGTTTTTTCATATCTATCAAAACCTTGTTTTACATAGAATGGAATATTATTTTCTGTTGTTCCAACTATCATCTTATTATATTTTTGTTTATAATTATCGCATAAATATTTTAGCATTTTTTTAGCATAACCTTTGCATCTATACTTTTCTTCTGTTGCAATATTTTTTAATTCACATGTATCATTATCTACTTTAGTTACAACGGCAACACAGGCAACTTCATTTTTGTAAGTTAAAACAAATAAATCGCCATCTACTAAATACTGTCTAATTAACTTTTCACTTGGATCTGCCTCAAGCAGTAAATTCATATATTGTTCTTTGTTTTCTCTTTCTTTTCTTATAACAACGCTTCGTTCAACAGGTAAGAATTCAAATCCTTCTGGTAATTTTACTTCTACTTTGTTGTGGTCGTCATTTGGAATCGGTTCTGAAAATACACAACCACAGTATTTTTGCATGTATAGTCCTAGTTCTCGTGCTTTGGCTTGTCCTTCTCTGAAGCCTACTCTAAAGTCTCTGTATAAAAAGTCTAATTCATATTTTTTTGCTATTTCTTCTAGTATTTGTTTTAGTTCTTCATGTTTTTGATATGGGCTTACAAATAATGTAGTAGTAATTGTGTCAAATCCGTGTTCTTTTGCATATTTTGCAGTTTGCTCTAGTCTAACTCTATAGCAATAATCTGTACATCTTGTTTTTAAGTTTCCTATTACATTTTTGCAAAATTTATCTAATCCATATTCTTCTTCAAATATTGCTTGTACTCCTATGCTTTGTGTATATTCTTTTAAGCAGTCTCTTCTTGCTTTATACTCCATATATGGATGTATGTTTGGGTTATACCAATATACTGTTGGCTCTATCCCTTCGTTTCTTAAACTGTCTATACAATATACACTACATGGTGCACAACAAGTGTGCATTAAAAGTTTCATTTTTATATCCTTTCTAATTTATATATATATAAGTTATTAAAAGTATTAACCTTTTTGTATTTTACATCAACATCATAATGTTCTTTTATAAATAGAACTATATTTTCTATATAATTTGAATATTGTTTTCCAGACCAATTTACATCTCCATCTATTAAATATACATTTTCTTTTAATAAATCTAAAAATGTACCATCTAAATTGTATCTTTCCTTGAAATCATAGTAATTTTGTGTATACACATCCCATCCACCCATTGCTCTTAAGTTTGAAAAAGCAGATTTTGGTGGCATTTCATATACTGAATAAGCCCAATATCTGTGTTGTAATGAAGGAATAGTATATAGATATACATTTTCTTTATGCTGATTAGTGTATTCAATTAGTTGTTTATAATTTGAAAATGAATTCAATTTATAATTGTAATTATATTTACTTCCAAATGCGCTAGTTGCAAATATTAATATCAATATTGTTGTAATTGCTATTGAATTTAAACTATATTGATTGTTTTTTGCTAATTGTAAATTATATAACATTAACATTGTACCTGCTATATATTCTGGTATTACAACTCTTAACATAGCTCTATTTAAAACAATAAATAGAACATGAATAGCTATTGTGGTTAATGCAATTAATATATTTATATTTCGATTTTCTTTTTTTAATATACTAATTAATAATACACTAAAAAACATTATCGTTATATATGTGTTTGTATTTATTAATCCATTTTTTAAATCTTTGCATATTTCTTTTACATCTAATTCTAAATTAGAACCATTACCATTCTGCTTTTTGTAGTCAATAATTTCTTGTAAGTTTTGTTTATTATATACATTCTCATCTCCTGTATTAAATGTATAAAATAAATAATAATCATTTGGACTCCAGCCAATTTTGTCAAAAATTTCTTTATTATCATTATAGTTTGTATATGATAAATCCTGTAGCTGTGTTCTCAAGTAATTGTATTCTGTATATTGCTTATATGGTTCTTTAGAATATGCTATCATATTGGTAGCATATATAACTATTGTAATTATTATATATATTGCATATTGTTTTATTAGATTAATAGTTTGTTTTTGAAATTTGTATTTTATTAAATAATATAATAAATATATTCCCATAAAAGGTACAATTATTAATAAAGACTGTATTCTAGTCAATGTTCCAATTGAATATAAAATTATTGAAATAATTGTCCACTTTTTGTTTTTTTCTTCTAGGTTGTCTATTGTTATTAAAAATGCTGTTAATATTAATAATGCTGATACTGAAGTGTACTGGATTAATAATAAAAGCGTTGTATAAAATACACTTGCAAAAATTGCATATATTAATATAAACATTGGATTTTTATGTTTTTTCAAAATTATATATCCAATTATTGTAAAACATATAAATTGCATTGCTAATAAAAATATTGTATGCCAATTTATTGCTGGAATAATTCTAAATAATAATCCAATTAAAATACAAATTATTGGATGTATATATACTCCATGAATGTTATATGTTCCATCTAAGCCTGAATACAAATTATAAATTATAAAATCATCAACCTGTTCATATTTTATATCAAACAAAATATTTACTATTGAAAATATAAATAAATTTATTAATATAATTATCCACAATGTATTATTTTTCTTCATATTGTACTCCTATATGTTTATATGCTATTGGCATTGGTATTCTACCTCTAGCAGTTCTTGCTATAAACCCTATTTGAATCAAATATGGTTCATATACATCTTCTACTGTTTCTGGCTCTTCGCCAATTGTTGTTGCTATAGTATCAATTCCTATTGGCCTTCCGTTATATTTTATAATCATTGTTTCTAATATTTTTCTGTCTATATCATCTAATCCAACTTCATCTATTTCAAGTTTTCCAAGTGCTGTTTTTGCTATTTTTAATGTTATATTTCCATCACCTAATACTGCTGCATAATCTCTTACTCTTCTTAATAACCTATTTGCAATTCTTGGTGTTCCTCTTGATCTTCTTGCAATTTCTATTGCTGCTTCTTCATCTATTTGTAAGTCTAATATGCTTGCTGACCTTTTTACTATTGTTGTTAAATCTTTAGTTTCATATAATTCTAAATGGTTTATTATTCCGAATCTGTCTCTTAAAGGTGTTGCTAATGCTCCTGCTCTAGTTGTTGCACCTATTAATGTAAATTTAGGTAAATCCAGCCTAATAGACCTTGCACTTGGCCCTTTTCCTATCATTATGTCTAATGTATAATCTTCTAAGGCTGGATATAATATTTCTTCTACACTTTTATTTAGTCTATGTATTTCATCTATAAACAACACATCAAATTCTGATAGATTGGTTAATAGTGCTGCTAAATCTCCTGGTTTTTCTATTGCTGGACCAGAAGTTATTTTTATATTTGAGTTCATTTCATTTGATATTATGTTAGCAAGTGTAGTTTTTCCTAGTCCTGGAGGGCCATATAGTAAAACATGATCAAGAGGCTCCCCTCTTTTTTTGGCAGCCTCTATATATATTTTCATATTGTTTTTTACTTTGTCTTGTCCAATATATTCATCTAACGTTTTTGGTCTTAAGGAATTTTCTACTCTCTCTTCTTGTATGTCTTCTAATTCTGGGCTTATTAGTCTTTCTTCTTCCATCTTGCTCTCCTTGATTTATTATATAATTTATTGTTATATCTCTTGACTTTGTTATTATAATTAGAGTATAATAAAAATAGGAAATGACAATTCCGTTAGATACGGTTTTGCCGATATAAATGTTAAATAAACCATTCAGCTCGGTCAAAAGTAGAATGGTTTATTTTTTTATTTATGTAGTTGCTTATTAACTCAGTCCTTATACAGAACTGCTGTCAAGGCAACGTTTAATGTTAAAGATAATATTAAAATTATTATAAAAAATAGTATTACTTTAACCATAAACATCACCACCTCTCCTACGAAGATTCGTATAAATTGGTGGCAAAACCGTTCCACTAATTATCAATTTCCTATGTAATTATTTTACAATATTCTTAAAAATATGTCTATAGCATTATCAAACATTTATAATTTTTCATTATTTATCAGTTCTAATATTATCCTGATTTATATCTTCAATGTCCACTTCCTGTTTTACTCTAAAAATATCCTTATATCCAATTGCTATAATTGCAATTACAAGAAGTGCAAATGATAAAGCTTTCCAGATTCCACTTTCTAATAATATTATTGCAAACATTCCAAATGTAGCTGTAAGTCCATACAAAATTAGAACAGCTTGTTTTTGAGTATAACCTCTTTTCATTAGTCTATGATGTAAATGTCCTTTATCTGCTTTAAATACTGCTTTAATAGACTTACCTTTTATAATTCTTCTTATTATTGCAAAAATTGTATCAAATATAGGAAGAGCTAATACTATTATTGGCGCTATAAGTACTAAAGCTGTATATGTTTTAGCAACACCTAAAATAGAAATTACAGCTAATGAAAATCCTAAAAAATTTGATCCAACATCTCCTATAAAAGTTTTTGCAGGACTAAAGTTAAATGGTAAAAATCCAACAATCGAACCAGCTAATGCGGTTATTAGCAATATTGATATTAATGGTGATGATGGTGTTAATAAAAAGATTATTAATAAAGAAAAACACGAAATTAATGTAATTCCTGATGATAATCCGTCTAATCCATCTATCAAGTTTATTGCATTTGTTATTCCAACAATCCAGCCAATTGTAATTATATATGAAAACCAATCATAGAAAAATATTTTATTATCTATAAAAGGTAAATTAATATTTTCTATTTTTATTCCACAAACAGCTACAACTATAGCAGCAGCTACCTGTGCAATTAGCTTAGCCCAACTTGGTATTCCTTTTGAATCATCAATATAACAAGTTATTCCTAAAACTATAATTCCAATTAAAAAGCCTAATAGTTTTAGCCAATACATGTTTTCTTCATCAAATATGTTAATTGACCCTTCAAAGCTCATTACAATTAATAAGTAAATTGTAGATACTATAAATCCACAAATAACTGCTATTCCTCCGAAGTCTTGGCATTGGTTTTTTATTTACTCTTCTATCATTTGGTATATCTATTGCTCCAACCTTTTTTGCTAGTCTCATTGTATATGGTGTTAATACAAATGCAGTAATAAAAGCTAGTAAAAAAGCAATTGCTATATCTCCCCACATAGCTTGTCCTCCTTTTTATGCTTAATGTATTACCTCTATTGGATATTCCATAAATAATCCGCTTTCTATAACACCTGTAATTGATTTTATGTCTTCTTCTAATGTTTCATAAATTTCAACAAATTTTGTATCTAATATAACATTATTATTTTCTGTAAATACTGGTCCATCCTTTTTTTGTGCTTTTCTTAGTACAGCTTCTGTAGCACCTAAGTCTAGTAGTGCTTCTCGTACGCTACTAACTGCTTCTGGATAAACTTCAATTGGAATTGGCATTACTTTATTCAACTGATCAACTAATTTTGAATCATCTACTAAAATATATGTAATTCCTGCATTTACCATATTTAGTTTTTCTTTAAATAAAGCTGCTCCTCTTCCTTTTATAATCCAATTATTGTTTTTATCAACCTCATCTGCTCCATCAAAAGCCCAGTCTGGTCGTTTTTCTAATATACTAACTGTTGGAATATTTAAACTATGGCATAATGCTCTTATTTCATAAGAAGTAGGTATTGCTGTAATGTGTAATTCCTCTTCTTCAATTCTTTTAGCTATTTCTTTAATAGCTAAATATGATGTTGAACCTGAACCAAATCCTATTACATCTCCATCTTTAACTTTTAAAGCAATTTCTTTTGCTATTTTCTCCTTTTGTTCTTGATTCGATATGTTTGTTGGCTCAATTTCTTTTAAATTACTATTCATCCATTCCATATTTTTTCATTCCTTTCTTTAGGTACAGATTTGACTTGAATACTGCCAAAATTCTAATTATTTTACAATCTTTTATTTTGCTTTTCCAATGTAATAGTTTTTCTTTCCTCTTCTTGCAACAATGTATGTATTTTCTATAAACATGCTTTGATCAATTGTTTTTTCTAAGTCTGTTACTTTTTCTCCATTTATAGAAATTGCACCTGATGAAATAAATTCTCTTGCCTCTCTTTTACTTGATGCTATTCCCATATTTACAACAAAATCAACAATATTTGTGTTTAACTCAATTTCTTTAATATCTTGTCCTTTAAATAAATCTTCAATATCTTTTTTTGATAAGTCATTAAACTTGTTATTAAATAAATGGTCTGCTAAATTTACAGCTTTCTCATATTCTTCTTTTCCATGTAAAAATGTAATTATTTCTCTTGCTAAAGCTTTGTGTGCTTCTCTTAATTCTGGATGCTCATTATTCTTTACTTCTAGTTCTTCAATTTCTTCTTTTGATAAGAATGTATAAATTTTTAGATAGTCTATAACCATTGAATCTTCTACATTTACAAAGAATTGGTATAATTGGTAACTTGAAGTTTTTTCTTTATCTAACCATAAAGCATTTCCTTCACTTTTTCCAAATTTATTACCTTGTGAATCTGTTACAAGTGGCATTGTAAATCCATATACTTCATCACCTGTTGATTTTCTTATTAAGTCTATACCTGCTGTGATGTTTCCCCATTGATCAGAACCAGCACATTGTAAATCTACATTATTATATTCATGTAAATGTTTAAAATCTAATGCTTGTAATATCATATATGAAAATTCTGTATATGTAATTCCAGCATCTAATCTTCTTCTTATAATATCTTTGTCTAACATATAATTTACATTAAAGTATTTTCCATAATCTCTTAAAAAATCTAATGTATTTATATCTTTTATCCAATCATAATTATTAACAACATCAAATCCAAATAGTTTTTCAACTTGTTTTTTTATTCCTTCAAAATTTTTATTTACTTGTTCTTTTGAAATCATTGCTCTTTCTTTTGTAGGTCTTGGATCTCCTATCATTCCTGTTCCTCCACCTACTAATAAATATGGATGATGTCCTGCATCTTTTAATCTTTTTGAAATTAAAAAGCTTGACAAATGACCAACATGTAAGCTATCTGCTGTTGGGTCTGTTCCTATATAAAAAGACATTCCACCTTTATTTAATTTTTCTTCTAAATCTGGACTTGAAATATCTTTTATAAGTCCTCTCCATTTCAAATCTTCAAAAACTGTCATATTATTTCCCCCTATTTTATTGCATTGTATATTCTTTCTCTGCAATTTTCTGTTCTAAAGAAAAAATTACTCATTCTTTTTTTATATTTTTCTTCTACTTCAAAATCATTTTTTAAATATTGCTCAATTTTGTTAATTAAATCTTGTGGTGTATACACTACATCACCAAATGCCTCTTCAAGTGGCAAATCTAGTTTTCTATAAGAGTGAAGTCCTGCATTAAACTCTTTTAAATCTGGTACAAAATATACTATAGGAATTTGATGTTTTATAAAATCAAATTGAAATGATGAGTAATCTGTAATAAGCATTCTATAGTTACTTGGACTTATTTCTGAATTTCCCATGCAAATATTTCCACTACACTTTTCTTCAAACATTTTTTTATAACAATTAAAGTTAGGATGTAATTTAAATTCAAATTTAACATCATATTCTTTTAACAAATTGTTTAATTTTTCTGAAGTTAGTATTTCTATATTCTTTTTATAAAAATCTGATTTCTCCATTTCATTAAAATTTGCTTTTCTGTTTCTATTTAGTAGTTCTCCTACTAAATATTTTCTCCATGAAGGTGCATAAATTATTTTTTTATCTTTACTTTTTTCAATGTTTTTTGAATTATCTATATCAAACCTTGGCATTCCTGCACATATTAAATCTTTTTCATTATATTTATAATTGTCTATTAAGTTTTTCTTTTCAAATTCAGACGATATAACAATCTTATCTATTTCATTAAATTCTTTACCATACATTTGTAATAAATTGGCATATAAAATTCCATGTTGTAAGTAAATTAATTCATAATTTGTAATATCTCTATACCACTTTATACTTTTTCTAAATGGACAATAAACACTTAATGATATATCAGATGATATGATTTTCTCTGAGTTTAAAAAGTATAATCTATGTTTTAACGAACCATATTTTAATAAATGTTTTCTTTGTTTTGGTGTAAATTTTTCCTTTACCTTTTCATTCATTTTGTCATAAATATAATATCTATTAATTCCATCTTTTTTCTCTATATCATTTAGAAATTGATAGTATCCATTATCATATACATTTGCTGAATCATAGTATAGCCAAATATTTTTCTTGTGTATTTTCTCAGCAAGCCATCTATATACATTTATTTTATAGTCAATTTTCTCGTATATACACTTGTTTTCTTTTTTTAGCTGTTTTATTTGTTTTTTAGTTGATTTATTTACTGTAAATACATTTAATTCTTCATTATATTCTAAAATATATTTTTTATCTTTAGTTAAAATTTTATATCTCTCTAATGTTTCATTAAACACAACTCGTCCGCCAAACTTGTATTCTGATGCCATTTTAGTATTTCCAATAATACTATAAAATTCAAACTTTTGTATATCTTCTATGTTTAACTCACATTCAAATTTGTAAAAATTATTTGTTTTGATTGTTGATTGATAATGTGAAAGACCTGATTCTGCAAGTTTCATTTCTTTTGTAATAATGTCATTATCATTTAATTTATACTTTAAAAACACCCTTGGTTTTACATATTCACATATAGGTGACTTCACACAACCTAATATATACATTTTTTTTGAATCTTTTATTTTTAATCTTGTAATAGATATTTCAATTGTTTCACTACTATATATAACTTCATCATTATTCATAATAGTAAAAGAATTATCTCCATAATATGGCTTTAATTTTAAACCTTTAAGATTAAATATATAAAACTTATGGTAAATTGGCATGTTTGGCATATTTAATATTGTGCCATTTTCTATATATGATAAAATATTTTTAATTCTAGATATTGCATTATTAAATTCCTGTTCTTCATAATGATATGGAAAAATTTCATCTGTTTTTATTCTCCATCTTAAATTATTTAAAATAACAGCTTGTATATATTTAGGTATTCTTCCATTCTCATCTTTATAATTATTTATTAAATTTTCATTATACTTTGTCAAACTTTCAAATGTATAATAAGGATTTGATTTGTTTTTTGTAACAGATCCCACATTTTTTCTGTAAATATATGTTGCTTCTTTACAAAATCCTATCTTTTTCTTTTTCATTAATACTTTGGTATTAAAAGCTTCATCTTCTGAGTAATTCATATCTTTATCAAATAGGACTTGATTTTTTCTTTCATTTTTTATCATTACATTAATTGTAGATTGCCCTAAATAAGGAGATTCTTCTAAATCGTACACCCCTGTACCTTCTGTATAAAACTCATAACGATAATGGCTTGTAGCTCTTGCCTTTTCATTAGTATAAATTTCCATTGGATATGTAACAAGATCTACTTTATTATAATTTTTTTCAAAGAATTTAACTAAACGTTCTATACTATGTTTTTCTAGCATATCATCAGAATCCAAAAACAAAATATATTTGCCTTCTGCTTTTTTCATTCCTTCGTTTCTCGCAACTGATACTCCAGAATTTTTTTGATCAATAATAGTAATATTAGTGTTTTGTTTTGCTAATTCTTTACATACATTTAAACTGTTGTCTTTAGAACCATCATTTATCAAAACAATTTGTATTTTATTAATATCATATGTTTGTTTTTCTACAGATTGTACACATTCTTCTATATATTTTTCACTATTATAAACTGGTACAATAACTGATACCATGTACTCTTTCATAAAATTTACTCCTTTTAGCCATTCATATTGTTTAATACTAGTTCTGCCAATTTTTTAGTTGCATTTTCATTTATATTTTCTATATATTTTTGACAAAATTTTTCTTCTTTTATTTTGTCAAATTCATTTTCTTCTATTAATTTCATAATTTGTTTAAAATCTTTACATATAGGACCTGGCATTTCGCTAATATAATCTATATATGTTCCTCTGTTTATTTGATAATCATCATAATCATATGTATAAAAATATATTGGTTTTTGAGTAATTGAAGCTTCATATACAATTGCAGAATAGTCTGTAATAATATAGTCTGCAATATGTAAAAGTTCCATTCCTGTAAAATTAGAATTTTTTTGTATTGTTTTTCCATCAATATATATTATTTCTGTTCCATCATGTAATTTTGCAATAAAATTATATTTGTCCAATGGTACATCTTTTACCATATTTTCTAATGGTATTTTTTGCCCTTTTCTATTGGTTGGGCAGTATAATATATTTTTTTTCTTATTATTTGTTTCAGGGTAAATTTCTAAAAACCTTAATTGCATTTTTTCTTGTTCTTTTTCTGATTTCAAAAAGTCTACTCTAGGTAAATTCATTACCAACATTTGCTCATCCTTAGCATTAAATGCTTCTTTAAAAAATTGTTTAGAAAAAGCACTTGAAGTTAATATATATGTATAGTTACAATGCATTTTCATTGCTTTAGCTATTTTGCTGTCTCTACCGTCTTTTTTGTCAAGGCTAGAATAGCCAAACTTTTTTAAAGACCCTAAAGCATGCCAAATTTGTATTACCACCAATTTTTTCTTCTGCTTTAATATGCAAATTGGTATACAATAACTATCTAATATTACTACCTTAGATGTAGCAATGTTATACATTTGCTTTACCATATGAAAGCAATACCCAATTTTTTTTAATAAACCATTTTCTAATTTTTTACACATAAAAACAATTTTGACATTATTGTTTTGTTTCCTTAATTCGTCTGCTATCATTCTAAAGTCTAGAGAGACTTCATTGCTTTGTCTACTTATAAAAGTCACTTTATTTTTATTTATAGGAAATAATTTTATAAAGAAATATATTATGTTTAAAATAAAAATTCCTATCTTTATTAATGCTATCTTCATTTACTTATTCCCTTCTAATTTAGCTTATCTTCAAAAATCCATTCATATGTTTTTAATGTTGATTTACCATCACATGCATCTAAAAATTTTTGCTTAAATTTTTCTCTTTTTTCTTGTTCTAAATCTTGTTCTTTAATTGACTTTAGTAATTCGTCATTAGTTTTTGCTACATTTCCATAGACATAATCTTCAAAAGGAAAATACATGCCTCTGTCATTTGCATATTCATCTAAATCATATGTGAAATATATGATTGGCTTATTAGTAAAAAAGTAATCAAATATAACTGATGAATAATCTGTTATTAGTATATCTGTAACTAAAAGTAAATCATTAATATCACCTTCAGTTGATAAATCATAAAAGAAATCTTCATGTTCTTTATATTCATCATATCCATTTTTTAGTTTTAATCTAATATTATTAGCTAAAAATGGATGCCATTTAAAAATAAAAATATAATTTTGATTTGATAATTCATTATATATTTTTTCTAGTTCTAATTTATCTATATCATAATGCGCATCTCTAAATTGTGTTCCTCTATATGTAGGAGCAAATAAAATTACTTTTTTGTCTTTCATAAATGGATATTTTTTATATATTTCATCTATTTTTTTGTTTTTGCTTTGCTCATCAAAAAATAAATCTGTTCGTGGAAAGCCTGTAGCTTGTACATTTTCTATATTCATTCCAAATGCTTCTGCATAGCAATTTCTAATTTGACTACCACTAACAATAGCTTTTGTATACTTTTTGTAACCTTTATGTATGTGTCCTTTTCCTAGGTCTGTAGTTACTCTACTATATCCAAATTTCTTAAATGCTCCTGGACCATGCCATAATTGAACTACTTCTTGTCCTTTTCTTACTTTAATATGAGAAGTAGCTTGAACTAAGTCCTCTAGTAGCACATATTTTGAAGTAGATATATATTTCACTCTATTTATAAATTGCTTTATACTTGACCTTTCTCTTCTATCTATTTTTATCGATACCACTTTTTCATACTTTTCTGGTAAAAAATCATATACATACTTTAAGTTACCACCTAATTCTTTTCTATTATCAGATATAAATAATACTCTATTCTTTTTTAGTGGTAAAGACAAAATAAACATTCTATTTAGTATAATTATACTTACTTGTGTTATTATTATTTTTATTTTCTTTAAAATTTCATTCATTCTATATATTCCATTTCATTACTGTTTTAAAATCATTGTTTAAGTCTCTATCAAAGGCTTCATTAATATCATTTAAGCAGTTTATTTCAATTTCTTCAGATATAATATTTTTTAAATAAGCTTGTGTTTGTTTATCTTGCTCTAGTTCTACAGCTTTTTCAAAATCTTCATATCCACTTCTACTATTTCCTAGCAATGTTAGTCCCTTTTCTAAAACCATTCTTGTATTAATATCTACTGGTTCTTCAGAAACTCCCATTAATGATATACTACCTTCTGGATTAATATGGTCAATTATTTGATCTATCGCATCTTCTGATTTTTCTCCACCAACACATTCAAATGCATGATCAACCATAAAGTCTGGCTCAAGCTCTGTAATTAGTTTTACATCATCTGCAAAAGAAAAATAGTTTAATTTTTCCATTCTTGTGCCGACAACTATTATTTTACTATCTGGAAAATAACTCTTTAATAATAGTGTTGTTATGTAGCCCATATTTCCACATCCCCAAACACCTATTACATTTCTTCTTTTATGGCTTTTCTTCAAGAAATTTTCTATTGCGTTTACAGCAACACTTGAAAGTTCTATAAATGCTCCTACTTCTTCATCTATATCTCTAATAGGAATTATTCTATCTCTTTTCATATATACTGCACTTTGCATAAATCCATCTGCAGAACTTGAGCGGAATTTAGAACTTCTTAGGTAATTTTCTTTTATTACCTCATCTTGTTCAACTGGTGTATTAGGTATCATAACTACTTTTTCACCTTTTTCAAATTCTCCTTTTGGGTCATATATTACTTTTCCTACTCCTTCATGGATTAAAGTTAAAGGTAATTTTTTATCTAATACCTCTTTTTTTCTTTTACCTTGATAATATCTTTGGTCAGCTGCACAAATAGATAAATATGTTGGTCTAACTACAACTATATCTTCATTATAGTTTTCTTCTTGAAAAGATATTTCTATATTTTTAGGTGCCACCAATTTTATAACTTCATTTATCATCTTTTATTTTTCCTTTCAATATAAACTATTCGTCTTTATCAGTTATGTTATTAAGCATTAAATTTGCCATTTTTAGGTCATATTTAGTTGTAATTTTTATGTTATATAATTCTCCTTTAACAAGTGCAACTTGTTTATTTCTAATTACAAACACCTTTGTAGCATCTGTTAATATATTTTTTTCATCTTCTGTTAAACTATTGTATACTTCTATAAATTCTTCTACTTTAAATGTTTGTGGGGTTTGACCTTGGTACATTTGATTTCTAACAGGAATATCAGAAATAAATTTTCCGTCTTCAGCTTGTACTATTGTATCTGTTGCTGAAATAACAGTATCTACAGAACCATATTTTTCACACATTTCTATATTTTCTTTTATTATTCTTTGTGTTATAAAAGGTCTAACTGCATCATGTGTTACAACTATATTTCCTTCATTTTCACTTATTGTTTTTATATAATTGCATATATTCATAATTGTTTCATTTCTTGTTGAACCACCTTGAATTATGTGAATTCTACTATCTTTGCAATATCTTTCTACTATATCTTCTGTATAACTAATCCAATTTTGTGGTACAGCCACAACGATTTCATCAATATATGGTGATATTAAGAATTGTTCAATTGTATGGATTATAATTGGCTTGTCTCCCAATGCCAAAAATTGTTTTGGTAAATCTGTTTTTCCCATTCTTGTACCGCTTCCTCCAGCTAATATTCCTCCAAAATTCATATTAAATTCCTCCTTTAATTATTTTATTGAATTATTATATTTTTCAATTGCATCTGATATATTACCATCAAAAGTAATAACCCCGTTTTCCATTACCATTCCTCTTTTGCAGAATTCTTTTGCTACCCCTGTAGCATGCGTTACAAACAATAGTGTAACATTTTCATTATTTATTATTTCATTTACTTTTTTTATACATTTATTTTTAAATGCCTCATCACCAACACTTAATGCTTCATCAACAATCAAAATTTCTGGTCTTATATTAACATTTATAGAAAAACCTAATCTTGCTTTCATACCACTTGAGTATGTTCTTACTGGTTGATCTATATAATCATCAAGCTGTGCAAATTCTATAATTGTTGGCTCTAATTCTTTTATTTCTTCTGTATCTAAACCTAATAATTGACCTTTTAAATAAATATTTTCTCTTCCTGTAAATTCAGGATCAAATCCAGAGGTCAATTCTAAGAGTGCACTTACTCTTCCCTTTACAATTATTTCTCCAGTAGTTGGAAATGCAACTTCTGTAATCATTTTTAATATTGTTGATTTTCCCGCTCCATTTCTACCAAAAAGTGCTACTGAGTCTCCTCTTTGTATTTTAAAAGATACATTGTTAACTGCTCTTTTTTCTTTGTATGGTGTTTTTTTCCATATTATTGCTTTAAGTCTTTGTTTATCGCTTTTATATAATTTATATATTTTAGTAACGTTTTTAAATTCAATTACTGTCTCACTCATCATTTCCTCCTAATTTTATAAAACATCAGGTATGTCTTTTCTTAACTTTTTGTATGTTGCTACAGCTAAGGCTAATAATACTATTGTTAATAATATAAAGTATATAAGTCTTTTAGGTTGTTGCCAAATCCATATTTTATTTATAAAACAATTTCTAAACCCATTAACTAAAAAAGTAACTGGGTTTAAGTTTAAAACTCTTCTTATTGTTTCATTATGTATTGTTTCTGGATTCCACATAATACCTGATAACCAGAATAGTGCTGTTATAAATGATTTTACCAAATTGGTATAGTCTTTACTAATTACACCAAGTAATGAAGAAAATAATCCCCAAAAGTTTAAAAATAGAAATGCTAATATCATGTATATTGGTAATTGCAATAAGTACACATCTGGCATATAACCAAAAGCCATAAATATTATAATTACAATTGCAATTAACATCACATGAATTGCAAATTTTGATATATTTATAAATGTAGGTATTGTTGCAACTGGGAATTTCATTTTAGTTACTAAATAGCTATACTTTCTAATACATTCTGTTCCACCTGTAATCATTTCACTAATATAAAACCATGGAACAACACCTGATATTATCCATAAGAAATATGGAAAACCATTAACTGCTTTGCCAGCTCTTAAGCCTATAGTAAATGCAAACCAATATACTAATATAGTTACTGCAGGTTTTATAATAGCCCACATCCAGCCAAGTGCAGCTCCTCTGTATGTTTTTATTAAATCTGCCTTTGCAAGTTTAAATATTTGATTTTTATAACTAATATGTTCTTTTATAATTTGTGTTAAAGTATTCATTTTTACCTCTATTTATTAAATTATTATTCCTTTCATACTATATCACAAAAAAAATTTTTTCTCAACAAAAAACACATCTTTATTACATATTTTAATAAAAATTGTTAATAATAAGAAATGAAATGAGGTCTTATTATGAAAAAATATATTTGGACAATAATTGTAGGTGCTATTTTATTAATTTTAATAGCATATTTCTACTTTAATAAATTTAATTTTAGTAATGAAATAGACTATAACACACAAAAATTAGATACTAATATTGATGTTCCGAAAATCACCGTAACATCTGAAGAAAAAGAACTATCTAATTTTTCTACTAAAATTATAGATAAAGATGATAATCGTGATATAAATATGAAAATCACATGTGAAGAAATAAATGGCACAGTTATAAAAGTTGGTGAAGAATTTTCATTTAACAAAATAGCTGGTAACCCTACTCCTGATAGAGGCTATAAAGAAGCTGGTATTATTGTAAAAGGAAAGTTAGAAAAAGGTTATGGTGGCGGTAATTGTCAAGTAAGTACAACCATATATAATGCAGTAAAAGAAATAGAAGGAATTGAAATTTCGGAAAGACATGAGCATGGTGTTGAGCTTGGATATATTGAAAAAGGGAAAGATTCTACTGTTGTTTTTGACGATTTAGATTTGAAGTTTAAAAACAATACTCAAAATGATATTAAACTTTATGCCACAACTACTGATACAAAAGTAGAGATTAAAGTTGTAAAAATCGTTAATGAGCAAACTACTCTTTAAATTAAGAGTAGTTTTTATTTATATTAATCATAAATTTGTCTATACAAAAATAGAATTTACTAACTAATCTTATGGAGGTTATATTATGCTTAAATATATAAAAATTTGTGCAGTCTTTCTTGTTATTGTTTTTTTGCTTCCATGCGTATGTATTGCAAGTAACACAATATATACATGGTCAAATAGTGCTAAATCTTTGTCTGAAACTGTTCAAGCTAATAGTGCTATAGCTTCTAGTTTAAATTTAAATGTTGGTGGAGCTGTGTTAATTGAGCAACGTTCAGGGCAGGTTTTATATGAGCAAAATATGCATGAAAAATTAAGACCTGCAAGTGTAACAAAAGTAATGACAATTTTGCTAATTATGGAGGCTATTGATTCTGGAAGACTTTCATATAGTGATAAAATTCCTTGTAGCGAAAAAGCTGCCGGTATGGGTGGGTCTCAAATTTGGTTAGATGTTAGAGAAGAATTAACTGTTGATGAAATGTTAAAAGCTATTTGCGTTGTTTCTGCAAATGATTGTACTGTTGCTATGGCCGAATATTTAGCTGGCACAGAAGAAGCTTTTGTTGATCAAATGAATAAAAAAGCCAAAGAGCTTGGAATGAATGACACAACTTTTAAAAACTGTCACGGCATTGACGAAGATGGTCATGTAACTTCTGCATATGATATTGCTTTAATGTCTAGAGAACTACTAAATAAACATCCCTCTATAACAAAATATACCACTATTTATATGGATAGTTTAAGAGATGGCAAATCATCTTTAGTAAATACTAATAAACTAATTAGAAATTATAAAGGGGCTACTGGTTTAAAAACAGGCTCAACTTCTATAGCTTTATATAATTTGTCTGCAAGTGCTACAAGAAATGATTTATCTTTAATTGGTGTAGTTATGAAAGCACCTACAGGTCCTATCCGTTTTTCTGAAGCGCAAAAATTATTAGATTATGGTTTTAGTAATTTTGAATATAAAAAATTTGCAAATAAAAATGATGTTATAAAACAAGTAATGGTTGAAAAAGGAATTGAAAATACGGTAAATGCAATTGTTGAAGATGACTCTGGTGCTTTAATATCTAAAGGACAGGAAAAAGATATTGTGCAAACTGTTGAAGTTGTAAATACAGTAAATGCACCTGTTTCAGAAGGGCAAATTTTAGGTACTATTACATATAGTTTAAATGGTAATGAAATTGGAAGAGTAAATATTGTTGCTGAGAAACGTGTTAGTAAAAATAGTGCATTTAATGTAATTGAACATGTTATTTTTAATTGGTTTTCACTATTGAGATACAATAAATAATCTTTTAACATTACATATTTAACTTTTGCATATTTAAAATTTCGGGAGAAAACTTTTATGTCGTCAATATCTATTCCAATTGAAAACAGAAGAAAAAATAAAGTAAAAATCTGGGTATATTCTCTAAAAAGGAATGGATTAACACTTGTATTTTGTCTGTTTTGTATTGGTTTAGTCCTGTTTTCTAAAGCCAATTTATCTTCTGCTAAAAATGGATTAATTTTGTGGGCAACCGCAGTTGTACCCTCACTATTTCCATTTTTTGTAGCAACAGAATTACTCAGTTATACAAATGTTATAAATTACCTAGGTAAATTATTAAACCCAATAATGAGACCTTTATTTAATGTTCCTGGAGAAGGTGCTTTTGCATTTTTAATGGGACTTATTAGTGGCTACCCTGTCGGTGCTAAAATTGTTGCAAATTTTATGGACCAAAATATTGTAACCAAAGATGAAGCAGAAAGATTATTAGCTTTTACTAATAATTCGGGACCATTATTTATTATTGGTACAGTTGGAATCACTTTATTTGGAAGTACTGATATTGGTATTTTGCTTTTTATAAGTCACATTCTTGCTTGCATAACAGTTGGTATTACATTACGTTTTTTTAGCCATTCATCCAAAACTTCTAATAAACCATTTAGTAGTAAAAGCAATTTTACTCCTAAATCTAATGCCATCTCTTTTTCTTCTCTCGGAGAAATACTAGGAAAAAGCATTACAAATGCAATTTCAACAATTTTAATGATTGGCGGTTTTGTAGTTATATTTTCAGTAATCATATCAATATTAAACCAAAGTGGAATTTTAGACGGATTAACAGCAATACTATCACCTATAGCTCGCATAATTCACTTTCCAGATAAGTTAATAAAGCCAATATTATCTGGAATAATAGAATTAACAAATGGAGTAAATCTAGTTTCAAATGTACATATAAAATCACTTTCAATTAATATAATATCAGCCAGTTTCTTATTAGGCTTCGGCGGATTTTCTGTACTACTACAAGTCTTTAGTATCATAAGTAAATCAGGACTCTCAATAAAAACATATACCATCGGCAAACTACTACAAGCCACCTTCTCAGCCCTCTACACTTACATATTTGTCAGTTTGGGGACGTTTCTTTAACTGACATTTTTGTCAGTTCGGGGACACATCTTCTGCACAAAACTATTGAAAGGAGATATTTTATGGATAAAAATGATCCAAATTTTCCACCTTATATGAATTATGATATTGGTTGTGATCCAATTATGGGTGACCCAAATATGTTTAACCCTTGTATGCAATATGAGCAAGCATATATGTACTATAGGTATATGACTCAGCAAATTGAATATAAAATAAAATGCAAAGAATATGAAAAAATGTGTAATTCAAGGTCAGATAGAAGAATTGAATAAAATATTTTTCATAAAAAAAAAGCTTGATTTTTCAAGCTTTTTTCTGGTAGCGAGGGTGAGATTCGAACTCACGACCTACCGGGTATGAACCGCTTGTATATAAAAAGTCTTGATTTTGTTAAACACTTTTAAAATAAGGAATTGTGATATTTTAACGATTTTGCGAAAGTGTTATATAGTATTACACAATATCATACTTTTTCATATAGTTTGGCACAAGTTATGGCACAAATCAAAAAAATGATACCATTTATACAAATTTATATATTAAGAGTTATACGCTTTGCTTAAATAGTGTTAAAAGTCAATTGAGAACGTCTTAAAAGAAAGGAGTATTAAAAATGGTAAATGATTTTAGCGATATAGAATTTGTTTTAACTAATGAAATGGACAATACAATGATAGAATTTTTAACAATAAAGCAAATGATAAAAAACAAATCATATAAAAATGATGATGAACTTAAATTGTTAGTTGATGAATTAGATGAGTTAAGAGTAAAATTCGTAAAACAATTTAGAGAAAACAACAAAAAGCAAATACAAGAATATCTTAACTTGTTTAAAAAATAAAAAAATAAAGAGGAATAAGCCACAAAGCCTATTCCTCTTATTTCTTTTTAGTTGGTTTAGCATATTCGTGAGATACATCTAAACAGAAAGGGCATCGATAGATGAACCCGTCACGAATTAGTTTGTTTTTTACTTTTCCATAAACATAATTATCATTAAAGGTATTAACAAATTCGCTTTTCTTTTTAAATTTCTCGTGTTCTTGTTTTACAAAGTCTATTCTTTCTTTTTTCTTTTGTTCTTCATCAATTTTTTTCAAGTAATTGTCTATTTTCTTTTCAATAGCAATTTGTATATCTTCATCAAGCCCAAATGATATAGTTGTATCATAAAGCCCAAGAGATTTTAAAATGTCTTTTTCAAGTTCTATCTTCATATTTGTTTTACCCCCAAAGTATCTATAAACTCTTTTAACTCCTTTTCGCTTATAATATATTGCCTACCAATAAAACGCCCTTTTAATTTTTCTTCTTTGATTAGTTTTCGCAAGTAAGGAATAGGAGTAATAAGCAATTCACTTACTTGTTTTAAATTGTAAAATTTATCTTCCATATTTTTTCCTCCTCATATAAAAGAAGTGGTAAGAAGCGGAAACTACAAAAAGCTATTGATAATATGTATATAGTAGATAGATAGTAAAGAGGGAATAAAACATAACAAACACAAGTTTGTTGAATACCTCTAAAACGCACATAAACACCGAAATACGCTTCGTAAATGTTCAAGATGATAAATTATTCATCAAAGAAGAAACGGCGCTTAAAATCGATTTTAAGAGGTCAAAAAATACATTTAGGGGGCGTGGGGTTAAGTATGGGGGCAAATTGACATTAAAAAAAGGGCTATTAGCCCAAAAGTTCAACGACAAAAATAGAAAAGCATATAAGCCGAAGCCTATATGCTATTTTCCTTTTTTCTTACTGATAAAGAAAAATACTATACCCATAAATATTACAAAGATAAGCATTTTAATTGTAATATTACCGCCACGCATTAAAAACAAAAAGAAGAATAAAGTAATACACACCAAAGCCACAATTAAAGTTAAGTGATTTTGAATAAAATTGCCACCCAAACTATTATTGCTCATTGTAGTAGCACTTTCTATATTATCTTTATCATAAGCGCTTATATTTCCTACAATACACCTACCAGTTGAACCTGACCAACTTCCTTTGGTAAGTATCTCAATGACTATTAACTCATCACTTTCTTTAATTTCAAATTGTTTCCCATCTTGTTCTTGTGAAGTTGAAGTATTTATAGGAGTTGCCATTGTATTTATACCATTAGTCACAACAAAATTTGCTTGATTTTTTACTTGTGTTATAGTGCTTATATAATGTGTTCCAATAGGCACTTCTAATTCAATACATTTATTGCCACCAACACCAATTTGACCTACGGGTTGATTATCAATAAAAACACTACACCTTAAAGCAAGACCACCTGTTTTTATTATTCTAACTTTCTTTTTAGCTTTTTCAATAGGGCAACCACAATTCATACAAGCTGTTGCTTTATCGCTTATCTCTTTTCCACACTCGCTACATTTTATCAAAGCCATATACTTTTACACTCCTTTCTTGAATATACAAGCCAAAGCCCATATACTATTTTTTTCTATTCTTATCAATAATTATAGCAACTACAACAACCGCTACTACTATGCCTACAAATAATAATACACCCATTTTTTCATCTCCTATCTTTTCTTTTTTACATTATCTATAATTATGCCAATACATTATTAGTAAAGATACCTTTTGTCGAATTATATCATATCTTATCGAATTACAAAATTATTATATCATACCTCACCGAATAAGTGAATAATATTTTAGTAAAAAAATGAGAAAATATATAATAAGAAATTCGAAAGGTAGGTGTTAAAGTGGTAAATAAAAATGATGAAAACTATGTATATTATTTAGTGGGTAAAAACTTAAAGAAACAACGCAAATTGAAACACTTAACACAAACCGAATTCGCCGATAAATGTAATTATAGCGAGGGCTTTATAATGAATATAGAAAGTGAAAAGTATCATCAAACTTTCGGTTTAGGAACTGTCTGGAAATTTGCCGAAGTATTAGGAATAGACATAAGAGAATTATTCGCACCAATAGATGATGAAGAAGCGGAAAACGAAAAAAAATAAGAGTGCTTATACATTGATTTGTATAAACACTCTTTTAATATATATAAAATAGCTCTATAAAGCAAAATGCGCTACCATACTTTGCCGAAAATCTTTTATTCGGCAAATTACTTGTCTAAAAAAATAACGAGGCTTAAAATCGAAATAAAGCGAGGTTATTATTTAAGCGGAAGCGGAATTTTACTTAAAGAGGCTATGGAAAAAATATTTTGAAAAAATTTTTGATTCTTGACTTGACACGAGGTAGATATAACTAATTATAATATATTATATATATTAAGTAGTAGTAAGTAATTAAGCCTTATGTAAGTAAATATAATATAGTCTATTGAAAAGTAATATAATAATATAATCTATTGAAATATATATAGTCTTATGGAAAGATATTATATATTTATATATTTATCTATTGAATAAGTAATTATATATAACCTAATGTAGAAAGTAATATACTTACATTAGATTATACTTGTAATAAATTATTTTATTATATATCTTTACAAAAGGTTATATATATAAATTATAATAAAATAAATTAAGTATATATATATATATATTTATAATTATATATATTTAACTTAATATACTTATTAGTATTTAACTTAATTAAAGAATACAATTTTAGTAATTATATAAATATACTCTATATCTCTATATATTTATATATATAATATAAAAGTGCCAACATAATTAAGTGTTAGCACCTGCTCATAATTATTTTAAAAATCTTTCTTCGATATATGCTTTAAACATATTCGCTACTTCTGTTTTAATTTTCTTGTCGCCAAATATAAAGTTTTCGTATTTGCTAGGGTTATCATAATCAACAACCATTTTGTCATTTTCTATTGTATAGCCCAAAGCTAAATTTTCTAATAATTCTTTTGTCAATATTTCTAATTCAGTAGTTTTTGCTATAATTTCTTCATTTTCGCTTTCAGTATCATATTGAATAAGTCCTTTGTTATTTAAACCTATAAGGTATGGCTCTATATAATCTTCTATATAAGCGAATAACTTATCATAAAATTCCTCTTTCCCCGAATTTGTATTTACTAAATTTTCTTTCTCTTGTTCTTTTTCTAACATTTTTATAGCATTAAATTTTTCCATTTTAAACCTCTCCTAACTAACGCGTATATAATATTTCACGTTTCTTTTAATAATTTCTTGAACCTTTTTAAAGGCTTCTTTGTAAGTTTCTTTAATATCTGTATCTTGTTTATTAGTAATAGTATTATATATATCTTGTAATTTTTTTATTATACTATCGGTCGCGTTGCTATGTATTGTTATTTCATTTGTATTAACACAATTTTTCATTTTATCAAGAAAGAAATATAAATCAAAGTTGCTTATCATCTCATTGAAAGATATATTATATGTTTCGTGTATGCTTTCATAAGTTGTAGAAGCGGTTAGAGTAAAATGTAAAGCACTTAAATTTGAATAGCTATCTTTTATGTTTAAGTGTAATGTATCAAGATAGGTCTTGTATATCTCTTGTGGTGAAGAATTACTACTCAAAGCATTTTGCTTATCTTGTGCATTTGCTAACGCATTGACAATACCATTGTTAGCTTTTGCCACAAGATTATATATAAAGAACACTTCATCAAATTCATTTTCGCCAAAGTCTTTGTCAAAATCAAAATTAAAGCCTTTTTTGAAATCTTCTATATATTCTTCATTATCTTTGTTTAGTGTATCAAAGGCACAAATGAAAATCTTATAGTTGCTATTCTTGTTTTTGTCAAAAGAAATACTTTCCTTAACCCATTTATCAAAGCCAACACTTTCAAGTTTCTTCATTTCTTTGCCAATAGATTTTTTTATATCTTTTAGCGTTCCTGTTTCGGCTTCGTTTTCTTCCATAAAGTATAAAGTATAATACCACTCTTTCATAAGATTATATATACTCCTAACTTCTTTTTCGGGTAAGTTCTTAATATCTCTTACACTATATTTTACTCCTATCAAGTCTATTTCTTCTTCATCTTTCATTTTAAAAAGTTGTGCTAATAATTTCTTGGCTTGTTTAACTCTTTCTATATTTGCGCTATTACTATCAGCAAAGAAACAATTATATAGTTCGATAAATGTTTGAAATATATCAAGCATTATGGAATATTCTTTTTGATAACTTTTGCTAAAATCATCACAACCCATTTGCTTATTAACAATTTCTATATATTTACTATTTTTAAAATTGTCATCACTTAAAGTCTTGTGTATATTTCCCATACCCCTTTACACCTCATAAAGATTATATCACAAAAACCTTATTTGATATAGCCCAATTTTATATTTTATAAGAGGACGCGTCTTGCTCTTACAAGATAATATTAACAAAAAAAATTCACTTTGGAAAGAGGCGTTTTTTTTGCTTGTTTGCTCGAAAAATCGGTTATCGAAATTCTTAAAACCCTTTATAGAAGCGTTTTTTTATTTTTTTAAATAGAACACTTTTTTAAAATTTGCGTACGAGAATTTATCTAAAAAACTTGATATTCTTTAATTGCTAGCAAATTTAATGGCTCTATTATAGCCAATGTTGGAGGTATAAAATGGCAAATGAATATATTGACATTAAAGATTTATTAAGTCGTGTAAAAGTCAAAAAAATTGTGAATATAGATGACTTATCATCTTACTTGAATATTTCCATATCAGAGATTAGAAAGTTAATAAGGGAAAGTGATATTCCATATTTTAGAATAAGAAGTGCATATAGATTTGACTTAATTAAGATAAATGAATGGGTAGAAAATTTAGAAAAAAAAGAACAAGAAAAAGTCTTGTATTACTAGTAAAATTGCGGGTTATATGGTATAATATATGTATGTATAAATGGTGCGTATAACTCGTTGAAAGGAGTGTAAAAATGAGTTATAAAAGAATAGGCACTAAGGACGGTATAGGACATTATGAAATCATTATAGAAGCGGGCTATGATATTCACGGAAAAAGACAAAGAAAGAGATTTCGCGAATTTGGAACAAAAGAAGAAATCGAAATTAAGCACGCTGAATATATGAAAAAATACTATCATAAGGGTAAAAAATTAAATCTAAACAATTTTACTTTTAAAGAATATACCGAAATATTTATAAGAGATTATTGCGAACCAAATATAAGTAAAGTAACACTTAAAGACTATAAACAAATGTTAAATACTATTATGCTTTATTTAGGTAATAAGAAATTAAATAAAATAACTTCTCACGATTTAGACATTATGTATAACACTATTAGAAAGGGAAAAAAAGGTAAAGAACTTGCGCCCAAAACTATGTCACACTACTACAATTTAATGAGTTTAATGTTTAAACAAGCAAAGAAATGGAAATATATCGAGATAAACCCCAACGAAGATGCAGTAAAACCTAAACTAGTAAAGAGAAAGCGAAATTGTTATGATAAAGAACAAGTTATGACATTATTAAAATGCCTAAACAACGAAAATATCAAGTATAGGACAATAATAGCTTTAACTCTTAAAAGCGGTATTCGTAGAAGCGAATTATGCGCGCTTCGTTGGAACGATATAGACTTTATCAATAACACTATATACATTGATAATTCATTAAAAGTTATAAATGGCGTAGTTGATGAGGAAAAAGCTAAAACCGAATATTCTATTAGAACAATTCATTTAGGAAATGGAATTATGTCGTTATTACAAGAATATAAAAATTGGCAAGATGAGTATATAATTAGTTTAGGCGATAAATGGCAAGGCACAAATAGAGTTTTTACTTCGCCCAATGGACAACATATGCACCCTGATACTTGTAGTGATATATTAAGAAAAGTTATAAGAAAGTATGATTTACCTAAAATAACATTTCACGAATTAAGACATACTTGTGCTAGTATTTTGAATAGTAATGGAATAGATATAAAAACTATAAGTGAAACATTAGGACATTCAAATGTCGATATTACAATGAATATTTATACACATTCATTTACACAAAACAAAATCGAGTGCGCAAATGTTTTTGATAGACTAGATGAAGAAATAAATAATAGTATAGAAAATAGTCAAAAAATTATGCTTATGGCACAAAATATCGGCACAAGCATAAAAAAAGAGTGTTAAAATCTACCACATTTTAACACTTTTTATTATCTAATTGGTAGCGAGAGGGGGATTCGAACCCTCGACACCGCGGGTATGAACCGCGTGCTCTAGCCAACTGAGCTATCTCGCCGTAAAAAATATTTAATGGCTTGTTTCTCGACTAGACCGAACGGGTATGAACCGGTTGCTCTAGCCAACTGAGCTATCTCGCCATATGTTATTTGTTAACGCGATTTATATTATAATATGCTTTTTTTATTTTGTCAATAAAAATACATTAAAAAGTTGAGCCTAGCTCAACTTTTTATATTAAATTACTTTTCTTCAATTTCTTTAGATTGTTCTTTGCTTTCTCTCTTTGCTTCTGCAACTTTAGCAGCATTTTTTTCATCAACAGTTATGTTTTCTACAATACTACCCTTTCCGCCTTTTTTACCTGTTGAAGGTTTATTAAAGTTACTTTCCATTGCATTAACTCTTTCTAAAGATTCTTTTAGTTCTGCATATTTAGGATCATTGCTTTCTTCTATATCTTCCATTTCTGGATAATCTTCACCTAAAGTTACATTCCAAAAATGACTTAATCTTTCTTTTAATTTCATATATATCTCCTCCATTTTTAATGGCTAAATTTCATAATACATATAAATTGTACCACATTATTTCATAAAAATCAAGCTTTCAATTCAAAAATACTGCTCGAAGCTGAGCAAATGCCCAGCTTCGGATTAATATCGTTACTATTTTTTTCCAATTTTAATTCATATAATCTCTTAATTTTTTGCTTCTGCTTGGATGTCTTAACTTTCTTAAAGCTTTAGCTTCAATTTGTCTAATTCTTTCACGGGTAACCATGAACTCTTTGCCAACTTCTTCAAGTGTTCTTGATTTTCCGTCTTCAAGTCCAAATCTAAGTTTTAAAACCTTAGCTTCTCTTGGAGTTAATGTGCTCATAACTTCTTCAAGTTGCTCTCTTAATAATGTGTATGCTGCTGAATCTTGTGGAGCTGGTGTATCTTCATCTTGAATAAAGTCTTCTAGGTGGCTGTCATCTTCTTCTCCTATTGGTGTTTCAAGAGATACTGGATCTTGTGCAATTTTTTGAATCTCAGCAACTTTTTCAACTGGTATTTCCATTTCAGCTGCAATTTCTTCTGGTGTTGGTTCTCTACCATTTTGTTGTAATAAATGTCTTGAAGTCCTAATTAATTTATTTATTGTTTCTACCATGTGAACTGGTATACGTATAGTTCTTGCTTGATCAGCTATAGCTCTTGTAATTGCTTGTCTTATCCACCATGTTGCATAAGTACTAAATTTGTAACCTTTTGTATAATCAAATTTTTCTACTGCTTTTATTAGTCCCATATTTCCTTCTTGTATTAAATCTAAAAGTAGCATTCCTCTTCCAACATATTTTTTTGCAATACTTACAACAAGTCTCAAGTTAGACTCTGTTAATTTTTGTTTTGCTCCTTCTTCTCCATTTAATATTCTTTGGGCTAAATCTAATTCTTGATCATATGTTAACAATGGAATTTTTCCTATTTCTCTTAAATACATTCTAACAGGATCATCTACACTTATGCCTTCCATATTAGTTAAGTCTATATCTTCAAGTTTGATGTCCTCAACTTCTCTTAAATCATCCATGTCTGGCTCTGCATCTAAGTCTCCATCTTTTAAAACTTCTACTCCTAATCCTTCAAATGTATCAAAAACTTCTTCGATTTGGTCAGGATTTGTGTTTTCTAGTTCATTAGCTAATTCTCCATAGGTGATTTTTCCATTTTCCTTTGCTTTTTTTAGTATACTTTCAACCTTTTCTTTACTAATTTCATCAAGTTCTTTTACTTTTTTTACTTTGTTTTCTTCATCTTTTTCTGGTTCTTCTTGTTTTTTAGTATCAACTGTTTTTTCAGCCTTTTCACTTTCAACTTGACTGTTATTTTCAATTACTTTTTCTGATTTCACATTGTCTTTATTTTCTTTTTCTGGCTTTTCTTCTTTTACAACTTTGCTTTTCTTTGCTCTAGTCTTTTTTTCTTTTTTAGGTTCTTCTACTTTTTTTGCTTTATCTTCTATTATTGGTTCATCTTCTTGCTTCTTTTTCATATATATTAAACCTCCTATTTGATCTTAGCCAATTTCAAAATAATATTGTTTAATTCTTTTTCTAATTCTTTCATATTTTCTGTACTTGACTCAGTGTCTAATTTTTTTAAAATTTCATTTCTTCTATTTACTAATTTTTGTTTTTCATAAATTCCAATCAAATCATCTATTGCCTTATCTACATCTGTTATTTCAAAATCTTCAGCCATTATTTCGGTAATACGACTAATGATATTTTCATCTTGAAACCAATCCACAATTTGATTAGTATTAATATTTCCTTTTTCAAATTCTTCATACATTTTTTTCAAAATTTGCTTGTTTGCTTCATCCTGTATATCATTTAATGTAATTGTTCCTTTTAGTTTTTCATAAGCTTTAGCATATTCATTTATAAGTAAATATATTACTAATTTTTCTCTTTTAAGTGTAGCTTCTGGAATATTAGTTTTTTCCTCTTCTTTTGGTTCCATTACAACTACTTTTCTTTCTAATTTTTTGCTTCCTTGATTGTCTTTATAAATCAATTTATTTATTTCAGCATAAATTGCTTCTTTTGAAATTTTGTATTCTCGTGCTATTTTGTCAACATATATTTCTCTTTCGATTTGATTTGTTACTTTCGCTAAAATTTTTGCAATTTCATTTAAAAATTTTATTTTATCATTAGTATTTTCTATGTTTAATTCTCTTAATAGAACTTTTACTTTAAATTCTACTAAAGAAATTGCATTGTCCACACATTTTTGAAATCTTTCTGGTCCATATTTTAAAACATATTCATCAGGATCTTTTGCACCTTCTATTTGCAATACTCTAATATCGCAACCTAAGTTTTGTAATATTTCCATTCCTCTTAATATTGCTGCTTGTCCAGCTCCATCTGCATCATACCCTAAAATTACTTGTTCACTGTGTCGCCTTAATAACCTACCTTGTGCCTCTGTCATTGCAGTTCCAAGTGACGCTACAACATTTGTAATACCTCTTTGGTATAACGAGATAGCATCCATATAGCCTTCAACAATAATAATTTTTTTCGTGTCATATTTTTTTGCCACATTAAGTCCAAATAAATTTCTGCCTTTACTATACACAATATTTTCTGGTGAATTTATATACTTTGGTTTACTATCATCTAAAACTCTTCCACCAAATGCAATAACTCTTTCTCTAACATCTTGTATTGGAAACATTAGTCTCTTTCTAAAGCTATCCATGTAACCACCATTTTCGGTTTTCTTTATTAAACTTGATGCTAGCATTTCCTCTTCTGTGAATCCTTTTTGTTTTAATAGCAAATATAATTCATTAAAGTTTCCAGCATATCCAATTAAAAATGCCTTCAAAGTTCTGTTGTCAAGTTTTCTTTTCTTTATATATTCTTGTGCTGCTTTAGATGTTGGTTTATATAAATTTTCATGATAAAATTCAGCAGCAATTTTGTTAATTTCATATACTTTTGCTTTTAACCTTGCTGTTCTATCATCTTCTGCATTTTCTAAAGTTGGTAATGTGATATTGGCTCTATTGGCTAATAGTTCTAAGGTGTCTTTAAAGTCTAATCCCTCTATTTTAGATATAAAATGAATTACATTTCCACCTGCTCCACACCCAAAGCAATGAAAAATTTGCTTATCAGGTGAAACAGCAAAAGAAGGAGACTTTTCTTTATGAAATGGACATAAGCCAAAAAAGTTTCTCCCACTTCTTTTAAGAGTTACATATTTTGATATTACATCTACAATATCATTACTTGCTCTTATTTCTTCAATTAGCTCATCACTATATCTTACCAATTTCTACTTACCTTTCTATATACTATTTATATTATTCGACATAAAGTCTTTAAATCCTTCTATACATTATGACAAAAATTGAAAAAGAAGGCGCTTTTGGTCGCCTTCTTGATGTCTTATTTATTTTATAGCTCTGTTGTGCTGTCATCAAATGGTATAAATTTGTTTACAACACTGGCATTTAAATCTATTTCTGGTTGTGGAGCTCTATACTCATTAAATGATAAATTAATTTTATTATTTATTAGTTCTTCAACTTCATCTTGTGATGCATGTTCTGCTAAAACAAGTTCACTAACTAATATTTGTTTTGCATTAGAAAGCATCTTTTTTTCACCAGTTGATAGCCCTTTTTCTTTTTGTTTAAAGCTTAAATTTCTAACAACATCAGCTACTTCATATACACTTCCACTTTTCATTTTTTCCATATTATCTCTATATCTTTTATTCCAATTTTGAGACATTTCAGTTTCGTCTTCACCAAGAATTGAAATAACTTTTTCAGCCTCTTCTTTGCCTATTACGTTTCTAACCCCTATTTGTTCCGCTCTATTAGTTGGAACCATTACTTTTACTTCACCTGGCATTTTTATAACATAATAAGATTGGTTTTCTCCTAAAATATTTTTTTCTTCTATTGAATCAATTGTACCTGCTCCATGCATTGGATATACAATTTTATCACCTACATTAAACATGTAAGACGCTCCTTTCTATTGCAAAATATTTGGTTTTTAGTTAAGAAAGGTTTTTAGGCTCTTCTCTAAACCGCAAATATATTATACTACAAAAAATGGTAAAAGTCAAAACTTTTACCATTTATTTTTAGTATTTTATATTAGATTTTTATTTACTTGTAGACCCAAAACCGCCCATTCTAGCGCCTTCAGCATTATCATTATCTACTGTAAAAAACTTTTGAAAAATTGCTTGTCCTATGCAATCTCCTTTTTTTATTTCTATATCTTCGTCTTTTATATTAAAAAACGCAAACATTATATGTCCGTCATTGTCTGGATTTCCATAATAATCTCCATCAACAATTCCAACACCATTTGATAATACTAATCCCTTTTTCTTTGGGTTAGAACTTCTATTGCAAAGCATCAAATATTCATCTTCTGGCATATATGCTTTTATTCCTGTTTTTACTAAAGTTGGTGCTTGACCAGCTTTAAAAGCAGGAACTATACAATCTTCAGCAGCTTCTACATCATATCCAGCAGAATATTTTGTTTTACGTACTGGCATATTAATTTCTGCATTTTCAAATCCTTTTGCTATTTCAAATCCTCTTAATTTTTCCATTTTTATTTCTCCTTTAACAAATTTTCTTGAGTTATTATATAATAACTTTTTAAACTTGTCATCTCTTTTTGTATTTTTGACCGAAAAAAAGAGCCATCAGTGACGGCTCCTTTTAGGATATTTCTAGTTAGTGTCAATTCTGACAATCTCTCCTGTCCTTATATAGGTTAAATCCTTCTGTGGCTGTCCATATATACTGTATTTTCTAATATCTGCTTCAAGTTTTTCTCCCACTCTGAGAGAACTTCTTAGCTTTACAAGCTCCGCCTCCAAAAAGGCTCCTTTGCTTATCAGGATCTTTTCCTTTTTCTCTTGAATCACATACCGTGATCCAGTTTCAGTTGTAATTGTGATTGCCATGGTATTCCTCCTAAATAATAATTTGATATATATATTATACCATTTTATCACTGATAAAGCAAACTAAGCTGGCTCTTTTCTGGTATTTACAGCCTTATTTATTGCAGTAATAATTTCACTTTCAAATTATGGTTCCAATTAAATCATAGTCTTTAACATCAACCACATCTGCCTTTATCCATTCTCCTAGTTTTAGAGTTTTATTATTTTCTATAAATATTACTCCATCAATTTCTGGAACATCCATATAGATTCTGCCGACATAGTATTTTTTATTTTTTGTAACCCCCTCAATTTTAACTAATTGAGTTGAGTCTATTTTTTCCTTTAATTTTTCTCTTGATATCTCTTGCTGTAATTTCATAATCTTATTATATCTACTTTTTTTGGTAGAAGGATGTATCTGATTTGGCATTTTTTCAGCTGCTGTTCCCTCTTCTTTTGAATATGTAAATGCACCTAATTTGTCAAATTTTGCTTCTTTTAAAAATTCATATAACTCTTCAAAATCTTCTTTGGTTTCCCCAGGAAAGCCCACCATTACAGTTGTTCTTAATATAACATCTGGTATTTCTTTTCTAAGTTTAATTATTAATTTTCTTATACTTTCTCCGTTACTTTTTCTATTCATTCTTTTTAATACACTATCTGATATATGTTGAATAGGAATATCAAAATAATGGCATATTTTTGAACTCTCTTTTACTGTACTAATTAATTTATCTGTAATTGTTTCTGGATATGAATATAAAATTCTAATCCATTTTATTTTGTCTATTTTTTCAATTTCTTTTAACAATTGTGAAAGTTTTGGTTCTCCATATATATCTTGTCCATACCTAGTAGTATCTTGAGCAGTTAAAATAATTTCATTATAACCATCTTCTGCTAATTTTTTTGCCTCTTTTATAATACTTTCCATTGTTCTACTTTTTTGTATTCCACGGATTTTAGGAATTGCGCAAAATGTACAGCAATTACTACAACCATCTGCAATTTTTATGTATGCATAATTGTTACCTGTTGTTATTACTCTGTCTGTATATTCATTAAAATCAATTTCTTTTATATTTTTATTACTACTATTTATTAGATTCTCTATTTGCTCCCATAAGGTATTATATTCACTATATTTTATATATAAATCAACTTCAGGTATAGACTTTTGAAGCTCGTCTTTATACCTTTCTACTAAACACCCCATAGCAATTAAATACTTACACTTTTGCTTTTTATACTCTGCCATTTCAAGAATAGTATTTATTGCTTCTTCTTTAGCTGATTCAATAAATCCACAAGTATTTATTATAATAATTTCCGCTTCTTCTGGATTATTTACAATATCATAACCATGTTCCTTAAATAGCGCTATTGTTTTTTCTGTATCTACCAAATTCTTATTACATCCTAATGATATAAATCCTGCTTTCATTTTTCCTCCTAAATGTCAGTTTAGGGACGTTTCTTTAACTGACATTACTTAATTACTTTTTCTAACAATTTTAATCCTTCTAACAATTTATTATAAGTTTTTTTATTGACAATGCTTGTATTACCATTAGCATATGCTTTTGCTGTACCCTTCATATCTATTAACTCATATCTATTTTGAGCCTTTGTACCATTATCTAATACATATATTGGTGTATATTCTACCTTTGCCAATTCTGTTTTTTGACTTTCTGCATCTGTTCTAAGCTCAATGTTTAAAATTAGTTCCACTTTTGATACATCCATAGTTTCACCAGATATATAATTTCCTAATGAGTATGCAACTAATGCATTTTCTCCATCTCTATTTTGCATAATTTCCATATTTTGAACAGCAGATGCATGATTTCCTAAAATCATGTCTGCACCATTATCCACTAAAAACTTTGCTATCGCTTTTTGCTCATCACTTGGACTTGTTGAATATGCATTTCCCCAATGCATAATTATTATATTAAAATCTGCATTTTGATTTGCGTAATCTAAATCTTCTTTGGCAATTTTTTCATTATATACATTAACTGTATCTAGTTCTTCAGCAGTTTTAGTCTCTTGTTTTTCTACTCCATAAGTATATGATAAAAATGCTATTTTGACATTTTTAACATTTTTTATTACTACTCTGTTTTCTCCTAGATTATCTCCAACGACATCATATCCTAACCCTTCAAGTGCCCTCTTAGTTTCTTGAACTCCTTCTATTCCATAGTCCAAAGTATGGTTAGTGCTTATTGTAACTAAGTTTACACCACTTTTCTTTACGGCTTCTGCAAATGATATTGGACTATTTCTTAAGCCATATCCTGAATAGCTATTATCTGTAAAATTTGTTTCCATTGTTCCTAAAGTTATGTCACTATCAGTTAGTAAGCTTGATACATTTTTAAACATTGGTTCAAAATCATATGTATCACCATTTTTTGCATCATCTAGCATGGTATTTTCACACAAAATGTCACCTACTGCTGATATTCTAATAATGCTATTTCTTAATGTGTTGTTTGAATTAACTATGTTTTGATTTGTAGCTGTAAAAATTGCTTCAATATTTTTTTCTAATTCTTCTCTTTGCTTTGCCAACAATTCTTTATCTTTTTTATTACGATAAGATATGTTTGCAACACATATACATATTATCAAACCTAAAATTACCAATAAAGTTATAAAAGTTTTTAAACTCATTGTTTCAAATATTAAATTTAATTTTCTCTTATTTCTGCGATTTCTTGCCATTTATATCACCCGTTTATAATTTATCATATTTTTTTAAATAAGTAAAGGTGGAAATTTTTTTCCACCTTTTTAGTTTTTACTCACACAAGGAGCATTATGAACTACTATCCCATTTGCAAAAAAGTTATCATTTTCATCATTATCTATTTCTTCATTAAAATCTACTATATCTAAGTTATATGTTACTATTGGTTCTGTTGTGTATCTTTCTATTTTACTTATTTTAGTATATCCTTCTTTTGTTTTTACATAATCTTGCTCTGTCAAAGTTTCAAATCCCATATAATTTGTTAATGATTTAAATCCTTCTTTTGTGTATAGTGGATGATAATCCGTCATATCTAGTACTGTTCCATCTTCTAGATACACCTTTGCCATGTTTGTTGCTTTTGGATTTATTATTAAAGAATTTACTTTTGCTAAATATTTTTCTCCTGTTTTAACATTATATGATACTACTGTATCTCCTTTTCTATAATCTTCTATATTTTTTGTGTTTCCTTCTAAATCAGATAATACCTGCGTTCCAGCAACAAAACAACAGTTATTAACATATACTTCAAATGTATCTGTTTTATTGCCATTCTCTGTCATTGCAGTTATAACAAGAGTTTCTCCTCCTCTCACATACTTGCTTATTTTCACAGTATTTTCATTAACAGTAGTGATTGTTGCAGACTCATCACTACAACTCCATGTAACCTTTTTATTGGTTGCATTTTCTGGCTCTATTATTGCGGAAAGTTCTAAGTTTAAATTTCCTTCTATCACAGTTGTATTTTCCGAATCAACCCCATTATATAATATTTTAATACCAGTTACAGGGATATTAGTATCTGTTATACTATCTATTTTATTTGATAAATCATTCATCGCATCTAAGTCACTATCTTTTGCTTCATTCATTTCTTTTTGCGATTCCCTAGCTATTTTTATTATTCCTTTATCACTAAACACTGAATTTATTGTTACTCCCGCTAAAATTAATAGTATTATTATAGTAATTACTAAAGCTATTAAAGTAATACCTTTTTGATTGGTATAAACCTTTTTGCTCTTTGTAAATTTTATATTTACTTTCATATTTTGTTTTCCTTCCTATTTTTCTTGTAATTCTATCCTGTGATTATAATACTATATTGAATTTTATTTTTCAATAATTTTCTACAATTCCATAAACATTTATCTTTTTTATCTAGTAAAAATTCTATAATGAAAAAAGGTGGAAATTTTTTTCCACCTTCAAAATTATTTTACATATTCATTTAATGGTTTTGTTCTGTAGTTTAGCTCTCCAAATTTATCCGTAGTTACATAACCTGGTACACTATTTATAACATCTGGTATACGATTTACAATTGATGCACAAGTTAATTCAACTGTTGCTGGTCTTGCAACAACTATTGTTGTATCTGGTTCTCCATAAATTGTCCATTCATTTTTGTCATAGTCTTCTTTTGAATATACTTTGCCAATACATTCTGATTCAATAGTAATTCCTTCTTTAGTTGTTGTTGTAACAACTGCACTCATTCCTGTAGCATCTCCAGCTTTTACTGTCATTCCTAATGTTGAAGAATATATATCTTCTTTATATGTTTGTGGTACTGTTTTTTGTGTTTGTCTTTCTACTGTTAATCCAAGTTTAGAGCATAACCAACCATTTACATTCCACATATATGATGGTAAATATTTTCCTGATTCAATAACTTTTTGTCTTTCTTCATCAGTAATTTTATCAACTGAAGCTACTTGATCTTCAAATTCTTGCATTGTTAATCCAGAGCCATGTGCTTTTGCTAAAGCAATTCCGTAATCTTCTACATTGTAGCTTGAACTACCTTTTATTTTTGTAATTTTATGTGTTGATCCAGCAATTGAGCTGATTAATTGTCCCCAATAAATATCTTGATATCCACTTCCTGTGATTGTACATCCTGTTTGTTTTGCCATTTCATCTAATTCTTTAGTAATTGCTGGGTTTGAATTTTCTGGGTAAAAAGCTTCTTCACATGTTGTAATTGCATTTATTCCAAGTTTAGCACAAAGCATTAAAGCATCTCTAACGTCTGCAATTAAGCTCATTGTAGTAACTATAGCTATATCAGGTTTTACTTGTTTTAACATTTCTTCTGCATTTTCTAAAGCTGTTACTGTTACACCTTTATTTCCTCCTCCAATGATTTCTCCTATATCCTTTCCAACAACAGCTGGGTTTACATCAATAGCTCCAACTATTTCTGCTCCTTTTTCATAAACATAACGCATAGTATAAAATGCCATTTTTCCTGTACCAAATTGTACAACTTTTACTTTTCTATCCATAAATTTTCCTCCTTTGAAATTTTATACATTGATTATATACCAAACATAAAAAAATATACAAGTGTTATTTTGTGAATTTTAATTGATTTTTTTATGTACTTTCTTATATAATAAAAATATATAAAATAAGGAGGATTTTAAAATGTCAATTCATTGTAATGCTAAAAAAGAAGATATAACTAAAACTGTTCTTATGCCTGGTGACCCTCTTCGTGCAAAATATATTGCCGAAAATTTTTTAGAAAATGCTAGGCTAGTAAATACAGTTAGAAATATGCTTGCATATACAGGAACATATAAAGGAAAAGAAATTTCTGTTTTTTCTCATGGTATGGGAATGGCAAGTATGGGAATCTATTGTTATGAATTATATAAATTCTATGATGTAGAAAATATTATTCGTATTGGTTCATGTGGAGCTTATTCTGAAGATTTAAATATTTTTGATACTATATTAGTTGATAATAGCTACACAGAAGGTAACTTTGCTTATGAATGGAATAATAAAGATTGTCATTTAATAGAATCTAGTAGTTTATTAAATGAAATTATAGAAAAAACTTCACAAAACTGTAATATTCCTTATGTTAAAGGAAATATTTTATGTAGTGATTGCTTTGATGGATATTTGGAAGATGTAAATGGTTTAATTAATAGATTTCCAAAAGACTTAAATATTATTGGAGCAGAAATGGAATCTTTTGCACTATTTTACTTAGCAAAATATTTAGGAAAACAAGCCTCTTGCTTATTAACAGTTGTTGATTCAATTTGCAAAAAACAAGAAATAAGTTCTGAAGATCGCGAAAAATCTTTAAACAATATGATAACATTAGCTTTAGAGAGTGCTTTGTCAGTTTAGGGACGTTTCTTTAACTGACATAAATGTCAGTTTTTGGGGACACATCTTTAATTTAAATTAGCAATAATTAAAGATGTGTCCCCTGACTGACAAAAATGTCAGTTGAAGAAACGTCCCCAAACTGACACTTTTATTTATTTTGTTATTGATAATACTTTATATTGGATAATTCCTGCTGGTGCTTGAACTTCTACTATTTGGTTTTTCTTAGCTCCTAAGATTGCACTTCCTATTGGAGATTCGTTTGATATTTTGTTTTGTGCTAAGTCAACTTCTGTAGAACCTACTAATGTATAGCTTACTTCTTCATTGAATTCCATGTCTAATAATTTTACTGTATTTCCAACTTGAACTGTTTTAGTATCTATTTCTGATTCATCTATAATTTTTGCATTTCTAAGCTTGTTTTCTAATTCTACAATTTTGGTTTCGTTTTCAGCTTGAGCATTTTTTGCTTCATCATATTCTGAGTTTTCTGATAAATCACCAAATCCTAAAGCAATTTTTATTCTTTCAGCTATTTCAGCTCTTTTAGTTGTTTTTAAATTATCTAATTCTTGTTCTAATTTGTCATAACCTTCTTGTGTTAGTAATACCTCTTTTTCTTCCATTTGTCTTACCTCCTTTGCACGAATAAAAAAAATGACTGCAACAAATTAGCTTTATAATTTATTGCGACTTCTTTAATATACTAAAATTTTTATTTTTTGTCAAGAATATTCATGTAAATTTCACAATACTCCATTTTTTCCATATAATGTTATTATTTTTACTTCATCCTTTTTCATTTTTTCTTTGACATATTCTAAGTTTTGTTTCTTGTTTATTAGACTCTCATATAATGTAGCCATTGAACAGTCATCTGTCAAATTATATTCTTCAAAAAAGTCTTTAACTTTTTCTGATGTACTTATTCCTACTTTTCTGATTTGTATTCCAGAATATGTACAGCTTTCATAGAATCCGTTTTTATTTATTGTAATAATTGTTGCATCTCTGTATATTGTATATTTTTTTATTTCTTGTTCGCTAAAGTCAAAATTTACTATTATTTTTGATTTTTTTAGACTTTTCTTTTTATTGTTTGTTACAGTAATTACTGTACTTACTTGATTTTCTACTTGATCTGCTATATTTTGAAATTGTCTTATATTTGGAGTAATAATATTTACAGTTTTAAAATAGTGTATTAAGTAATATATGTTTTCTACGCAAATATTATTCACTTCTTTTGCACAAATATATAAATCTTCAGTTTCTGTTTTTAGATTTTGCTTTTTTAATGTAAATTCTATTATTTCTTTTATTAAGTATGGCATTATTCCTCTACCATCTAGTATATGAATTTTTTTAATTTCATCTTCTATTATTTTATTAAACATATGATATTTTTGCAATTTTTCTTCCGCAACCAAAGTTTGTATGTTATATTTTTGCATTAATTTTTTAACTTTTTTTAAACATATTTTTATTTTTTGTGTCTTTTCTAATTCTCTAAATGGCATTATAAATAAATATGCATTATATATTTCTTTGACTGTTATTATATTAAAAATATACTTTATTTTTGCTATTATTTTATAGAAAAATGAACATATATAATATGCTACTTTATAAATTATTCCTTGCTTTTCCTTCAGTGTTTTTAAGTAATCACTCTCATATAATTCTTCTTCATTTGTTTCTAGTTTTAAATATCCAAGCAAAAAAATCACCTCAATATATATAAGCTTGTTTTATATTATATTGAAGTGATTTTTGATTTATGACCTTTTAGATTCCTATTTTATTTGATATTAAATTCCAAATAGATGATGTTGATCTATCATATTCCCAAAATGCTGCTCCCCCTAAATTATATTTAGATACTAAGTCCAATTTTGCTTCAATAGATTTTTCATCTTCAACCCATATTTTATATGTTGCTCCATTTTTCTGGTATTCAACATAATATTGCTGTAAACTCTCATCCCAATTTTTTTGTGCATTACTTGGTATTACTTTATCTATGTTTCCCATGTTTACTACATCTGATGTTACATTTCCATTTGATTCTTTCCAAACTCTTGTATAAAATGGTACTCCTAAGATCAATTTACTTGCTTCTACTCCTTCTTGACCTAGGAATTTTTTTACATTAGTTTCTACCCAATCACAACCAGCAGTAGTTCCTGCTTTTGTTGATGTAGCTCCATATTGATCATATGCCATAAACATTATATAATCTGCTATTTTGCCAATTATATTTCTATCATAACATAAAGACCATTCTGGTGCGCCGTCTGGTGCTGTAACATCTACTGATAATACTACTCCTATTTCATTTAATCTTGGTCTTAGTTCAATTAAAAATCTAGAAAAATTGTCTTTGTCTGTTTCATACATTCCCTCAAAGTCAATGTTTATTCCGTCTATATTATATTCTGTTATGTAGTCTACAAGTTGATTTATTACATTTTCTCTTAGTTTATAATCTGCTAACATTTTTGATGTTTCACTCATATTAGAATTTGTAAACATTGGCCAAACTTTATAGTTGTTTTCATGTGCCCAATTTACATATTGTTTTCCCTCTTCACCTACATTTGCATATACTTTCGTTGTGCTATATTTACTCATATAGAAGAAACTTGGAGAAACAACATTTATTCCTTTTATGTTTTCGTTTCTTGTTGGAGCAGATACATATTCAGAATAATAATCCCATGCTACACTTATTTTTCCTTCCATTTTAGGTGTTTCTTGTATTGCTTGTCTAATTACATTTTCTTTACCCATTTTATTTATTTTTATATAGCCTATTATTCCTTCTTGTGTTCTAACTCTTGTCCAACCATTTGGAACAGGGAAGTCCGATCTATTAGCAATTACAAGAGTATCTCCTTCTTTTGCTTTTGCTAATGTTGCTGAAATATTAGTTGGTTTATATTTTATATTAACATTTTTGGCAAGTGTTGCTATTTTTTGCTCTCTGTCTAATGAGTCAATATATACTAAATCTGTACTTTCAACATATGTTGTTTTAGTATTATATACATCTTCTAGCTCAGATATTGGAACATATGCTACATTGTCAATTATTATGGCTCCTAATTTAATTGTAACATTTGAACTATTAATTTGAATTTGCTTACTATCTATTGGTAAACTTGCTATTTTTTTGCTAGATCCAGTAATTACTTGATTATATTTTTCATCATAAGTAATTGTATTATCAAAAAAATTATATATGTCTGGCTTTGATAAATATACAACTCCATCTTTTATATATACATCGTTTTTTAAACTTGTAGTAACATTTGAATTATTTATAATTAAATTAGTTTGATTTATGGTTTTTACAATGTAATTTTTCTTTATTACATATGAGGCTCCAATTATTCCTGCTATTAGAATAAGCATTATAATAATTAAAACTATTACTTTTCCTGTTTTTGATTTTTTTTCTTTAAATCTGCTCATAATTCTCTCCTATTTTTTATATTGTCTTCAATATATCACAATTTATAATTTTAGTGAATACTATTTTTACATTTTAATAAATTTTTAATTTTTTTACTATATTTGTATATTTTTTACTTTTTGGGAAAATATATAAATAGCAAAAATTATTTGGAGGTTTATAAAAATGGGAATTGAAAAACATTTAAGAATTACTGGTACATCTACAGTATCATGGAAAGATGCAATCGTTCAAGCTGTTGCTGAAGCATCAAAAACCATTGACTTTTTGTCTAATGTAAAGATTATAGAACAAAGGGCACGAATTGATGGTAAAAAATTAGTAGAATATTTTGTTGATTTAGATTTATCTTTTGTTATTGACAGAGATAGAGATTAAAAAGGAGGCTAAATTTTGAAACCAATTGAAACTAAACAAGAATATAGTGATTATGTTGATAAGAAATCTCCTAATTCTCCTATACTAAAAAATTGTTTTAACGCATTTTGGGTTGGAGGTTTAATATGTAGTATAGGACAAATTATTATGGATTTTTGCAAATATCAAGGTATGGATGAAGTTTCATCATCTACTATTGTGTCAATTATTTTAATTGCTATATCGGCAATATTAACAGGATTAAATATATTTAATAAAATAGGAAAATTTGCAGGTGCAGGTTCTTTAATACCAATTACAGGTTTTGCAAATTCAATTGTTTCACCTGCTATAGAATACAAATCTGAAGGATATGTTATGGGTGTTGGAGGAAAAATGTTTACTGTTGCAGGTCCAGTATTGGTATTTGGTATTTCCTCTTCTGTAATAATTGGAATTATTGCAACATTATTTATAAAATAAATTAATAAGGAGATTTATATGACTCGATTAGGTAATCAAACTTTAAAATTAGATAATCCACCAACAATAACCGAAGTTGCTAGTATTGTTGGTCCAAAAGAAGGTCAAGGGCCACTAGCTAAATATTTTGATCAATGTTTAAAGGATGAGTTTTGGGGAGAAAAAACTTGGGAAAAGGCTGAAAGTAAAATTATAAAAGAAACTGTGAATATTGCTATTAACAAGTCAGGTATTCCCTCAAGTCAAATAGATTATTGTTTTGCTGGAGATTTATTAAATCAATGTATTTCTTCAAGCTTTGGACTTAGAGAATTAAACATTCCTTTTTTTGGCATTTTTGGAGCATGTTCTACTTTTGTTGAAGGTTTATGTTTGGCAAGTGTATTTTTAGACGCTGGTGCTGCAAATAATATTTTATGTGCTACATCTAGCCATTTTTGTAGTGCCGAAAAACAATTTCGTTTTCCTTTGGAATTAGGAAATCAAAGACCTCCTACTTCTCAATGGACTGTAACTGGTTCTGGTGCTGCTGTTTTATCAAAATCTGGTAAAGGACCTTTTATTACTCATGTTACACCTGGTAAAATTGTAGATATGGGAATAAAAGATGCAAATAATATGGGTGCCGCAATGGCTCCAGCAGCTTTAGATACATTAATTACTCATTTAAAAGATACTGACAGAAAGCCAAGTTATTATGATGCTATTATTACTGGAGATTTAGGTCATATTGGTAAAGATATTGTTCTGGAATTAGCAGAAACCAAAGGATACAATATAAAAAATAATTATAATGATTGTGGAGTTTTAATATTTGATAAAAATACTCAAGATACTCATTCTGGTGGTAGTGGATGTGCTTGTATAGGTACTGTTTTTTCAGGATACTTTTTTAAGCAATTAAAAGATAGAAAACTAAATAAAATTTTACTTATTGCAACTGGTGCTTTAACAAATGCTACTACTTCGCAGCAAGGTGAAAGTATACCTGGAATAGCTCATGCAGTTGCCATTGAAAACTAATTTTGGAGGTAAATTATATGGATTTTATACAAAGTATTGACTGGTTAGGAATATTAAAATGTTTTGTTGTTGGAGGAATTATATGTATTATTGGACAAATTCTTATAGACAAAACCAAATTAACTCCTGCTAGAATTTTGGTTATATATGTTACTGTTGGTGCTATTTTAGGTGGACTTGGAATTTACAAATATTTAATAGATTTTGCTGGTGCTGGCGCTACTGTTCCATTAACTGGATTTGGTGCAAATTTGGCCAAAGGTGCTATACAAGAAGTTAAATCTTCTGGATTATTAGGTGCTTTTGTTGGTGGTGTAAAGGCTTCTGCTGGCGGAATTGCTGCTGCTGTTTTCTTTGGATATTTAGCATCTTTGATTGCAAAACCTAAAATAAAGAAACAATAAAAAATACAGCTCAATTTTTGAGTTGTATTTTTTATTATTTTCCTTATAAATAAAGTATTACTCTAAAACCAACAAAATCATGTGGAAATCTTATACTATCTGACAATCTAAAACTTGCATAATAGTATGTATCATTATAATATCCACCCCTGCATACACAAGGTGAAGATGACTTTGTTGAATACTCTGTTGTCCATTCACATACATTGCTTGCCAAGTCAAAAATTTTACATACTTCATCACCTGTTGCACCAGTAGTTTTTAAAGTTGTATTTGTTCCTCTGCCTGCATTTGGATAATTACTTTGTTGCATAGTTCTTATATATAATAATGTTGTATCCCATGCATAGCTATTTATTAAATCAGCTTCTAAAGAATTATTATCTGTATATGCACTTCTTGCAATTCTTGCAGCAGCTACTTGTGTTACATAATTCCATACTCCCAAACCTTTTTTAGATTGTGGTTTAACACTTCCGTCTGTTAATGTTTTTTTAGCTAATTGATTATTATCAACTGTGCCTGTTATTCCAGCTTCATAACGAGCTATATAAAATCCACCATTATTTTTAACTTTTGTTATAAAATCTTTTAAGTTCTTAGCAGTAGTATTAGTTGATGTTGAATCATATAAACCATTCGAAATTCTTGAATCACTTAGTTCGTAGAAGAAACTACCAGATCTATACTTTGTATCTACTGTTCCGTCTGCCACGTTCTCTGCTGTTGTTTTTAAATAATCAGCTCCACTTTGTATCAAACTCGGAGTTCCATCCTCATATTCATTTGTTGTTGAATTTTTTACCCTTTTAAATCCATATCTTCCCAGAGTTATTACTACTTCTGTACCATCACTTTTTTTAATAGGATTTGTATTACTTCCATCAATATTGCTTACTGGTACCCATACATATTGATTTCCTTCACTGTCTTCTATTACTATGCCTTCTTCAACTGTATCTCCAGAATCATCTGCTAAATCAAATCCATCTGGAATCACTATTGTATTACCATTTGAATCTTCTATTTTTCCACTAATTGGACCCTTTAAAATTGGACCTTCAATCGTTTCTCTTTTGTTTCCAACATTATCAACTGATAAAACATGCAAATAATATCTTTCTTTTGTTATATCAAGCGTAATTGTCTCTTCAGTATTTGTAAAAGAATTTGTATAAGAGCTTTCATTTGTTCCAATCATTGAATTTGTTGTATTATATACCCATTTACATTTACTGATATCAATTCCTGTTTCATTATCATTTAGAACAATTTTAGCATTTATACTTTTTCTACCATTAGAACTAATTGATATTGACGCATCTTCCGGTGCCATTCCATCTATTATTTTTATACTACTTAATGTATTTTTTACTATTTCATCATTTTTTAGTAATCTAGCCCAAACTGTATCATTATGTTTTAAGTTAATTATTGGTTCAGTATATTCGATCCAATCTCCAGTATTAGAATTTTTTTGATATTGTATTGTATAACCTTTTATAGTATAGTTTCCTTTTGTTGCCTTTAATTTTAAGGTTACTTTTCCATCTTTCCATTTTTCTTTTCCATCTTTTTCAACTTTTAATACTGTTGATTCTGCTGGATTCATAATACTATTTAAATTATTTAGCATATTATTCAATTCTTCATTAGCTAAGTCAGATCTTTCTTCTACATTTTGTGCATAATTTTCAGATCTATTTACAACACCATTATCACTTACAATCATAACTACAGACGTAATAGCTAAAATTAATGTAATTATTATTGTTACAGCTAAAGCAATTAGAGTTATACCCTTTTGATCTCTCATATTTAATACCTCTTTTTTATATATCTTCATTCAGCTCATTAATCAAGTTTTTTAACTCCCTATTATTGGAATCTTGACCATCTTGAATTCCTTCCACTAAATTTTGCGATTTATCTATTATTCCATCTTCTTTAAACACTATGTCAATTGACACCGTTACTAAAATCAACAAAATAATTATTGTTATTACTAAAACAATTAGTGTTATTCCCTCTTGTTTTTTCATTTCAAACCTTCTTTCTTGTTGCTATTTTCATTTAACATATAGTATTGGTCTAAATCCATAAATTATGTCATTATAGCTTACTTCCCATTTCATTCTTGAGTTAATTGTAAGTGAACTATCATAGAAAATTCCACCTCTTGTTACACATGGTGTATATTCTTCTTCATCAGCAAAAAACTCTGTTGTCCATTCAAACAAATTGCCGCTCATATCAAATATCTTGCACACTTCGTCTCCTGTTTCTCCTGTATTTCTTATTGTTCCGTTTCCATCTGATTTAATGGCATAACTATTGCCTTTCATTTTTTTCATATATACTATAGTTGTGTCCCATGCATAACTATTTATCAAATCACATGCCACTGTTTCATTAGCTTTATACATGTTTTTACATACTTTAGCAGCATTTGATTGATTAATGCAATTCCATAATGTTCCTTTGTTATAATTCATTTGACTCATACTCATTGCTGTAGATTTTTTTGACATTGGTTTTGCATTTTTATATCTTTCAGAATCATTTTCTCCTTGCTCATTATACCCTTCATTATAACTTGCTTCATATCTTGCTATATAAAATCCTTTATTTACCTTTACATTGTTTATAAATTCTTTCAAATTTTCCGCAGATGTGTTTATTTCAACAAAGTCATCTTCTCCATTTGATTCTCTATATTCTTTTAATTCTTTATATTGGCCTATTGGAGTTTCATTTTCATAGTTATCACCACTTTGAACCATTGTTTCTTCTCCACTTGAATTAAAAGTATATCTACCTAATGTTATTACAACTTTGCTTCCATCATCTTTTATTATTGGATTACTATTACTTCCATCAGTATTACTTACAGGTACCCACACGAACTGATTTCCATCAGCATCTTCTACAACAATTCCTTGTTCAACTGTACTACCTGAATCGCTTGCTAATTTAAAGCCTCCTGGTATTACTATATTGTTCCCTTTTGAATCTTGCATGATTCTTGTTATATATTGAACCTCAATTGGCCCCTTTATTGTTTCTTTTGCATTACTTGCTTTATCAACTGATAATATATGTATATACCATGGTTTTGAGCTTGCCAGATTTAAGCTTATAGTTTGGTTATCACTAGTAAAAGTATTAGTATAATTTGAGCTATCTAGTCCAAGTGCAGTATTGGAATTATTTAATATCCATTTACACTTGGAAATATCAATTCCAGTTTCATTATCAATATGTTCTACTGTTACTGAATTAACTTTATTATTTGCAATATCAACATCAAATGTAGTTAATGCCTCTTCTGGCACTATATTATCCATAATTCTTACTGTAGTTGTAGTATTCTCCACAACTGCTTTGTCTTTCACAGCTCTATAAACCAATGTACTATTATGTGGCAGGTCTGTTATTGGACCAGTATAAGTTGTCCACACACCACTTGAAACACCCTTTTTGTATTCAATTTTATATTCATCTGCAACCTTTTGATTTGCAATTACCATTAATTCTATAGTTGCATATCCATTTTTCCATTTTTTAATTCCCAATTGCTCAATTCTTACTTCTTTTGTATTTGCCTCTTTAAGTATAACATCAAGTTGATCTATTAACTCTTTTACCTTTCGATCATTTTTTTGTTGTTTTTCTTCCATTCTATCTGATAAGTCCGTAGCCTGATCTGTCATTCCATCTTCATCAATTAATGTATTAACTGTTGCTCCAACTAATATTAATATTACAATTATTGTTACTGCTAAAACAATTAATGTAACACCTCTTTGATTTTTCATTTTAAATACCTCTTATTTTGAATTTTAGTCTTTTAATTCCAGTTTTACTGAAGGTTTAAGTGAAACTATTGGCATTAGTTACAATTTTCCCAATATAATATTTAAAATTATTTTCTGTTAATGTTACTGTTTCTCCGTTTATTACTACTTTTGGAGATTTTGATACATCTGCTCTGCATTTTTTTACAGTTTCTCTAGCATTTCCTGCATTATCTACAGATAATACATGTAAATACCATGCTCCTGCTGTGTCACCAGATATTTCAATTTTTTCACCATCATTTGTAAAAGAATTACTATATTTGCTTGCTTCTGTTCCTATTAGTGAACTTATTTGATTAATCTCCCATTTACATGCTGTAATTTTTATTCCACTTTCATTATCAGTATGGCTGATTGTTGCAGAGCCACTATACCCTGTAGCCATATCTGTATCTAATATTATAGTTGCTTCTTTAGGAGCTATTTTATCTAATATAGTTATGCTTGTTGTGTCACTTACAGCAACACTATTACTATCAATTGCATAACATAATATAGTATCCCCATTATCACCTGTAATTGAGTCTTTGTATGTATTCCACACTCTATTAATTCCTCTTGTTGATGCTGTTTTTTTATACAATATGTCATATTCATCTGTAGGATATCCACCATCTAAAACTTTTAATTTTATTGTAGCTTTTCCATCTTTCCACACAGTTTTTCCATCTTGTACAACCTCAATTTGAGGAGACTCCTCTGGATTCATTATTGAATCTAATTCATCAGCCATATCTTTAATTTTTTTATCATTTTCTTTACTACTTTTTTCAACATTTTTTGATAAGTCTACAGCTTGATTACTAAGTCCTTCATCATCTAACAAAGCTGCCAAAGTCGTACTTGCTAAAATAAGTAATATTATTATTGTTACTACTAAAGCGATTAATGTTATACCTTTTTGATTTTTCATTTTAATCCTCACTTTTTCTAATCTATTCCCTTTTAATTTTACATCATTTATTACTATAAAGTAAATATACATAGAGTATATGTAATATAATTTTAATATAATTGTAACGATTTTGTAACACTCTGTTTTTAGCTTAAATATTGACTTTAAAAAATCGTTATGGTAGTATAAATTAATAATTATGTTTCTTGAAAGGAAGGTAACAAATGAAAGAATCCAGAAATAAAATTCTTTTATGTATTTTAATTATTTTAATAGTATTACTAATTATAGTGTGTATTTTAGTAAATGTAGGTAAATTTATAAAAAATAAAGAAAACCCCGAAAATTCTGAATCAAACAATATAGAAAAGTATCTTACTGTTATACCAGAAGATCTTGATTCTGATGATACAGAAAGTGCCAATATAAAATCTTTAAAAATTACGAAAAAATATAATAAAATAGAAATTTACAATATACAATTTTTCTTGCAAAATAAAAAAACAATTTTATCTATAACTCAAAAAAATACAGACAGCAAAGAACATAAGCAAGAAATAGTTTCAATGTCTGCTTTAGATGATAAAGGTTCTGTTATAAGCACCTTCAATATACCTCTACTTAACCTTAATCCAGGTGAATCTCTATCATTTAACATGTCAATCGAAACAGATTTATCAAATATGAAAGACTTTAGCATTAAAGCTAAAGAGTAATATTATTTAAAAAAATGAGTAAACTTTGAAGTTTACTCATTTTTGTTATTTTGCATTTTCAGCTACTTTTACTATTTCAGTAAATGCTTTAGGATCAGATACTGCAAGTTCAGCTAACATTTTTCTATTAACAACTACATTTGCTTTTTTTAGTCCTGCAACTAATTTGCTATATGTTGTTCCATTCATTCTAGCTGCTGCATTAATTCTTGCTATCCATAATTTTCTAAAATTACTCTTTTTGTCTTTTCTTCCTGTATAAGCATAGTTTCCAGATTTCATAACAGCTTGTTTAGCCATTCTAAATCTATAGTGTTTTGCACCATAATAACCTTTTGCTCTTTTTAATATTTTTTTATGTTTTTTACGAGTAATTATTGCTGTTTTTACTCTTGCCATTTTTATTCACCTTCCTCTATTCTTCTATTTTTAGTTTCCATATGGTAGCATTTTTTTGATTCCTGCTTCACATGTTTTATCTGCATAAGCATCTTGTACTTTTCCTCTAGATTTTGCTCTGCTTGTTTTTCTTGCTAAAATATGTCTTTTATTAGCCTTTGTTCTTTTAACTTTTCCAGTAGCTGTGTAAGAATATCTCTTTTTAGCTGCTTTATTTGTTTTTAGTTTTGGCATGATTTTATTCCTCCTTTAAATTTATTGCTTATATATATTACTTATCAGCTTTTTTAGCTAATATAATAAACATGTTTTTTCCCTCTAAAAGTGGTTTTTTCTCTGGAACAGAAATATCTGACAAATCATCTATAAATTTTTGAAGAACTTCTTCTCCTAATTTAATATAGTTCATTTCTCTTCCTCTAAATTTTAATGTGATTTTAACCTTATTACCATCTTCTAAAAATTTTCTTGCATTTTTTGCTTTGAATTCAAAATCATGAGTGTCAATATTAGGTGTAATACGAATTTCTTTTACTTCAAAAACCTTTTGTTTTTTACGAGCTTCTTTTTCTCTTTTAGCTTGTTCAAATTTGTATTTTCCATAATTCATAATTTTGCATACTGGCATTTCTGGGTTTGGTGATACCATAACCAAATCTAATTTTTTGTCAAATGCCATATTCAATGCATCTTCAATATTTACTGTGCCTTGTTTTTCTCCATTTTCGTCAATTAATTGTACTTTACTTGCTCTAATTTGTTCATTAATTGGTAAATCTTGTTTTATAATAAAACACCTCCATAAAAAAAGATTGATTTAAAAATCAATCCACACATAAAAATACTTAATAAATTAAGTAAAATATTTACCTTTTTGCTAGTAGCTTAAGGTGAGCATGGATTGCTTCTTTTATTTACGTTTATAAGTATAGCATATATTTTATTTGTTTGTCAACTATTTTTTACAATTTACTTGACTTTTTTATGTTTTTGTATTAAAATAATTAAGCATGTGTATGATTGTAATTATTTTTAAAGCTTCTCCCCGGTAGCTGAAAAATAATTTCATATAGATTATTTGAATTTGAAATGGAGGATATGATTACCATGAATAATACAACATATAGTATTAAAAAAAGTGAAATTGAAAGCAAATGGTATATTATTGATGCAGCTGATAAGCCATTAGGTAGAGTTGCTGCTGAAGCTGCTAAATTATTAAGAGGAAAACATAAACCAACTTATACACCTCATATGGATGTTGGTGATCACGTTATTATAATTAACTGTGATAAAGTTGTTTTAACAGGTAGAAAATTAGATCAAAAAATTTACAGAAGTCATTCAGGATATATTGGTGGAATGAAAGAAACTACAGCTAGAGATTTATTAGCTAAAAATCCTGAAAAAATGATGACTCATGCCGTTGAAGGTATGCTTCCTCATACAAGACTTGGTAGACAAATGGCTAAAAAATTAAGAGTATATGCTGGTAGCGAGCATGAAAATATCGCTCAAAAACCTGAAGTTTGGGAGGTAAAATAAAATGGCTAAGAAATCTGATAATATTGTTTTTTTAGGAACAGGAAGAAGAAAAAAATCAATTGCTAGAGTAAGATTAGTAGAAGGAAAAGGAAACATTACTGTTAACGGTAAAGCTTTAGATGAATACTTTGGAACAGAAGTATTAAAAGTTATAGTAAAACAACCATTAGTTGCAACAAATACATTAGATAAATATGATGTTATTTGTAAAGTTGTTGGTGGTGGATTTACAGGTCAAGCAGGAGCTATTCGTCATGGTATAGCAAGAGCATTAAATGAAGCTAATAGCGAATACAGACCAGCTTTAAAATCTGCAGGATTCTTAACAAGAGATCCTCGTATGAAAGAAAGAAAAAAATACGGTCTTAAAAAAGCTAGAAAAGCTCCACAATTTAGTAAACGTTAAAATTCAAAAGAAGTTGCAGTATATGCAACTTCTTTTTTTATGCCATCTTGGACGGAGAATATTGGCACATTTGACTAGCAATGAAGAATGAAATTAAATTTTAAAATGTGCCAATATTCTCCGTCCCAGATAGCACAAATAACTATTCTATTATATCTATTGCATTATCTTTTGTAATTCCATTTAAGTTATAATAAGCATTTGGAATATCTCCTACTATTACTCCTTCTGCTATAAGTACTTGATTTGCAATTACTTCTTCCATTGTTTCTAATGGCGTTAGTATTATCACCCTACATTTTATTTCTAAATATATTCTATGCAATGTTTGGTTTATTCCAGCTGATGTAAATTCTGATCTTAAATCAGTCTCCATGTCTCCTACCATTTGTACTTTTACATTCACCTTTGGTCCCATACCAGAAAACAATTTACTTCCCAAAAAACTTCCTAATGGAATTTTAAAACTACTATTTTCCTCTCTTTCCAATTCTTCTTGTATATATACAGGAATATCAGATATTATCTTATTAATTGTAAAAATATTAGTTCCAACTCTATTTATATTTCCATTCTGATCTTTACTTATTTCAAGTATGTCATCATATTCATATTTTGCCATTACTTCGGTAGCTTTAATGTTTGATACTTTAGTTGCAACAGATTTTGCCATACTTTTACAGTTTTTCTCAATTATTGGTTGAATTCCCTTTATGCCAAAACTTGCTGTGCTAATTGCTATTGCAAGTATAATCGCTATTTTAAATAATTTAGACAAATCTTTTTGGTTCATATCTCTGTTTTTGAACGTTATTTTAGGTAACCTTAATCGTGATCGTGAATAAATTTTATCACTCATGATATCTAGGAATATATAATTGTTTTCCTATTTGCAAATTTTCTGAATTTTCTATTCCATTTACCCTACTAATATCTTCCACTGTACTTCCAAATTTCTTTGCAATACTCCATAAAGTATCTCCTGGTTTTACAAAATATATAATCATACTATATTGACAAGTGCTTCTATCTTCCGCTTCTGTAATCTCATCTATAATAGAAACATTACCATCTTTTCCACTAATTGCTGTAAACCCTAAGTCCACCCTTATTTCTATACTTTCATCTGGCATTACAACAAAATTTTGTGCCTCTATTTCAATTACCGTATCCACATTGTTGTTTGAATTTATTCCTTCAAAATCCATAGTATAACTAAATGGCAGACTTATTTCTTTTGTTTCTATTCCCACATTTCCTGCATACAAAAAGTTTAATTTTAAATCTCCATCATATATTATTCTGTCATTTAAAATCGTCTGTTCTTCAATTATAGGTTGAACTTCTACATCATATATTTTTCTACTTCCTATTTCTGGAATCACTTGTTTTTCCTTTATATTATATGTTTGTTTTCTTGTATTTTGATTTTGCGTTACCTTTATATTTTTCTTACTGAACTTTAATTCATGAGTTGGACTATATAAATCTTGTATCATTTCTAAATTTTTATTTTCATATGCTTCACAATACACTTCTATTTCTGCTTCAACGTATATAGAATGTTCTTCAACATTATTAGGTTTTATAATAATATTTTTTATTTCATACTTTACATTGCAAGTATGTTCTTCACTAATATTCGGTAAATCTATAAATCCAACTACTGGAATAGTTGCCTCTTTTATATTTATGCGATTATCCTCTGTTAAATATATAATTTTTACTTGTAAATCAGATTTTATAAGTATTTTATTATAACTCGTTTTAACGTCACGATTTGTTATTCTTACATCTGCTCTCATCACTTCTACTAAATTATCTGCTTCGTCAATATTAATTGTATCTTTTGCATATATTTTTGTGTTTCCTGTTCCAATTAACGAATTAATTTGTATTTCCTTATTTAAACATTGTACATCTCTTAAGTTATTTATTTCTTTTGCATATTCAATATTTTCATTTGATGAAACTTTAGCATCAATTTCTAATATAGCTTTTACGTGTAGTTTCCTACCATTTAACACATGTGCTTCAATTCCCTTTAACACCACATTAGCATCCAAATTCATTTCACTTTTTATTTTTTCAACATCAATCATTTGAGTAAAATCTATATTAGTATTCAAACTTCTAACCTGATTTTCTTCTGTATCAGCTAAATACATAATGTATGTGTTTACACATCCATCCAGTCTAATTTTCTCATCCATAATTTCTTTTTTATAAATGCAAACAATCCCACTAGCACTGATAATATTTAAAATGTCTGGTTTCACATCAGGAACAATGCAATCTTCTTCTACTACAAAGCTTTCTCTTTTTTGTCCAATAATTTGATTCAAAGTTAGACTATCCTTTATTGTTTCAATTGCCATTTTTTTACCCTCCTATTTGTTTTTATTAATATATATTGACAAGGCATAAAAAAAATTCCTAAAATTAGGAATTTTTTTATTTTTGTATTATCATGCTAAGTTTTTTTGTTTTTTTACTTCTGCTACAGGTGGAATTAATGGACTATAGCCATCACCATCAAATACATCAACTTCAACAGTTCTTGTTAAAACATCAGTGTAACTATAAGTAACATTTCTATTCTCTTCCTCATATTTTATAACAAAAATATTTGGATAAGCTTTTTCTATTGTAGCTTCTTTTTCAAAGGTCTTGCATCTTCCAAGTGAACCTTTAACAATTATCTTTTGTCCTATCATTTCATTAATGTCAGTTTTTAAATTAGTAATATCATTTGGACAAATCATATCATCACCTACTTCATTAAGATAGGCAAATAATATCATTTTTAGTCGATTTTGTCAAAGAAGGTTTGTTCGTATTTACATTGTTTGATTCAGTGTTCAAAATACTTGCCAGTCTTATATTACATTTATATTACGATTATATTACAATATTTTTACTAAATCTTCTTCATATATACTTTTTATATTGTCAATAATTTCTTTTTTCCATTTCCCCCTATTCCACTCACACCTCTTTGACCATCTCTAAGTTCACCCTCAATATCCTTTATTGTCACAAACTTTTTTTCATCTGTAATTGCAACTTTTTCAGCAACAATTATAGGATCCATAAAATCAATTAAAATACGTGCTGGTGATGATGCAAAGTTTGCACCTGCCATCATTATTCCTTCATAATAACTTTGACAAGCTCCAGCAAAAATTACTAAATCAGCTCTTGTATTATTCTTTCTAGCCTCTTCTACAGTCTTTATAAAATATTCAGAATTCCTATAGTTATATATATCTGTAAAATTTTTTCCTTTTTTTATCATTCCATCATGACCTGTTATAACTAATATTTCAGGTCTATACTTTCTTACTAATGAGCCAACAAAAGCTGGTTGTTTTCTTTCTGGAATATTTTTTACAATAGCATTTAAACCAACTTTTTTGTAATATATATTAGATTTTTCACTATACTTTTTATCTCCATCTATATGCAAAATTCTCCCAGTATGAACTATCGTCTTTTCTCTTACATCTTTATTACTTTTTAATAAATTTTCTCTTACCTTTATCCTTTTTTCAACAGTCTCTTCCATTGCTCTTAAATGTTGCTCAACCTGATTAGTCTCTATAATTTCTAGGTCATTCACATCACTATCAGCTTGAATTCTAACTGTTAATCCGTTTAAGTATTGCTATATCACTATTTCTGGTTTTTATTATTCTTTCTACTATAAAATAAATATCTTTTCCATAAGATAATCTTCCTACTATATCTCCTTTTTTTATTTTTTTCATATCACTCATCCCTTCGTATTTATGGAGCGCACTGTGCTCCGCTACAATTTTTCATAGACTACTTAACACTGTCTATGCATATAGGGTTATTATATTTTATGTCGAATCCTGTAAAATTGTGAATGTCAGTTTGGGGACGTTTCTTTAACTGACATTTTGTCAGTTTGGGGACACATCTTGAAGTTTCAGATATACTTTTAGTTATTTATTCATTAAGTGGTTTTCATTTCACTTTTTGCTTGTACAATTTATTTTATAGTGATATAATCTTTTTACAAATCAAAAGGAGGATTAATTATGAGTGTACCATTTAAAAAGGCAAATATATTATTGCCAAAAAACGCAGAAATGGAAAAGTGGGCAGTTGTAGCTTGTGACCAATATACATCAGAGCCTGAGTATTGGAAAGAAGTTGAAAATATTGTTGGAGATGCTCCTTCAACACTAAAAATCACTTTACCAGAAATTTATTTAGAGCAAGATAATGTTGCAGAAAGAATCGCAAATATCAATAAAGAAATGGATCATTTGCTTTCTACTGACTTTTTTAAAACTTTAGACAATTCTTTAATTTACTTAGAAAGAACTGGAGCTGATGGAAAAGTTAGAAAAGGTCTTATCGGTATGGTAGATCTAGAAGATTATTCTTATGAAAAAGGTTCTCAATCTTTAATTAGAGCAACTGAAGGAACTGTTTTAGAAAGAATTCCACCTAGAGTAAGAGTTAGAGAAAATGCTAGTCTAGAATTACCTCATGTTATGCTTTTAATTGATGATGAGAAAAAAGAAATTATTGAAGGTTTAACAGATAAAGTAACTAGCGAAGATGTTGTTTATGATTTTGATTTAATGCAAAATGGTGGACATGTTAAAGGTTATAAAGTTCCTGAAAACTTAATGGACGGAATATTTAACGGATTAGAAGAACTTGCTGATAAAGATAATTTTGAAGCTAAATATGATGTTAAAGATAAAGGTGTTTTATTATTCTCTGTTGGAGATGGTAACCACTCTTTAGCAACTGCAAAAGCTTGCTATGAAAACTTAAAGAAAACTATGTCTGAGGAAGAAGCTAAAAATAGCCCTGCAAGATATGCTTTAGTAGAAGTTGTTAACTTACATAGTGATGCTTTAGAGTTTGAACCAATTCACAGAGTTGTATTCGGTATTGAACCTGCAAAAATGATTGAAGAATTTGAAAAATATTATGATGTTTCAAGAACTGCTGGTGAAGGACAAAAAGTTGAATATGTTTATGAAGGAAAAAATGAAACTTTATATATTAAAAATCCAAAGTCTAATTTAGCTGTTGGTTCTTTACAAATGTTTATTGATGCATATATTAAAGAACATGGTGGAAAAGTTGACTATATTCATGGTGATGATGTTACTAAAGAACTTGGTAGCAAACCAGGAAATATTGGTTTCTTACTACCTCCTATGGCTAAAACAGAGCTTTTCAAAACTGTAATTCTTGATGGTGCTTTACCTCGTAAAACATTTTCAATGGGACACAGCTATGATAAAAGATATTACCTAGAGGCTAGAAAGATTAAATAATTTAAAAAGGATGTAGCATTTTACTACATCCTTTTATTTTATATATTTTTTATGTTCTTCTTTTGGAATATTATAAATGTTGGTACTAACATTATTACCATATATATTACTATTATTGCAATTGAAAATGGCAATGTTATTCCTTCAAATGTTGGTATTCCTCCCCAGAAATATTCTGTTAAATTCCAGTTTGGTGTAACAAAATATTTAATCCAATTTAGTTTCAAGTTCAATGCTAATGTGTTTATAACTGAGCTTCCCATATAACCTAACAATGAAATAGTTATTGCTAATGCTGAGTTTGTGAATATTGTACTAAATGCAAATGCAAGTGTCATAAGTAAAATATACATTGGTGCTTTTCCTAGTGCTTGCATAGCTAAATATTGTATTGTATTTATTTGTTTTACATTATTTATTGTGTGGTCATAGATTATAGTTGGACTTTTAAAGCTATCAAATCCTTGTATTAATCCACCTACTACAAATTGCATTAGTGCAACTAATATTATAACTATAATAGCAACAATTATACTGGTTATAAATTTAGATGCCAAAATTGTACTTCTTTTATATGGCTTTATTAAAAGTAATTTTATTGTTCCTTTGCTAAATTCTTCGCTCACTATTACTCCTGATGTCATGACAAACATTACTATTAAAAATATTTCGTATTGTCCAAATAAATCTATTAATAATCCTTTTGCACTTTCCGTATTCCCTACAGTAGTTCCATTCTCAATGTCATATTTGTTTATTGCTGCCATTTCTTTAGCTTCATAATATTGTTTTTTAGAATTATAATTTTTCTCTGTTTCATCAAAATCATAACTTCTAATTCCCTCCATTGCTACCATATAGCTGTTTAAGCAATTGTTTTTATAATCATTTCCATAAGGAATGTCTTTTTCTAATCTCCATGTTGCTATTTGTCTGCTTATTTCATAGCCTCTTATCTGGTTTTGAAGTTCCTTTATTTCTAATTTGTCAGTTGTTTTTTCTTGTAGTTCTTTTAATGCTTTTATTTTAGCTTCTTTTTCTTTTAGCTCTTTCTCTGCAAAATATCTCCAGTCATCTGTGTCTAGCCTTTTTATATATTCATCATATTGTGCTTTTACCACTTTTAATTCTTCTTCATTTTTTTCCTGATATATATAATAATTTATGTCATATATACAGCTTCTCATTTCTGATTGTATTATTTGAGCTTGCCAACTTTTTTGTCCATATTTTTGCATTAATTTAAAAATATCTAATTCTGATCTATAATTTGAATATAATTCTTTATCTGTGTTTGGATCAATATTTTTTAGTTGTTCCTCATAAAAGCTTATTTCTTCTCCTATATAATCATAGGAATTATCAAAGTCTATTTTGTATATAACATTTGTAAGAATAATAAAGGCAAGTGTAACTAATAGTGTGATTATCAAACTTTTCTTTTTAAATATTTTCTTTAACTCATTTTGGATTAAACTAATCAATTGTATTACCTCCTGTCTTTTTTAAGAATGCATCTTCTAATGATAATTTTTCTTCATTAACTTCATACACCTTAATATTATTTTCTACTAATGTTTTTACTATGTTTGGAACTTGCTCTCTTTCAGCTATTATAGTAAATTCTTCTTTTCCTTTTATTTCAGTTGGTACTGATATTATTTCTGCTATTTTTTCTGTATTATCTACTACTATTTTGTAGTGTGCTTCATTAGTAGTTCTTATTGCTGAAATATCGTTAGTTTCAATAATTTCTCCATTTTGAATAATACAAACTTTGTTACATAGAGTTTCCATTTCTGCTAAGTTATGGCTTGAAATAAATATTGCCATTCCTTGTTTTGCTAAAACCTTTAAAAGGTCTCTCATTTCTTTTATACCTTCTGGATCTAATCCATTTGTTGGTTCGTCTAAAACTAATAAATTTGGATTATGTAATATAGCTTGTGCTACACCTAATCTTTGCCTCATTCCTAGTGAATATTTAGATACTTTATCATTTATACGATTTTCTAATTTTACTAGCCTTACAATCTCCATTATTCTTTCTTTTGTAATGCCTTTATACATATTTGCAACTAGTTTTAGGTTTTCATATCCTGTTAAATACATATACAAGTCTGGATTTTCAATAATTGCTCCTACTCTTCTTATAGCTTTAGTAAAGTCCTTTTTTATGTCATATCCATTTATATTAACCTCTCCACTTGTAATTCCTTGAAGGCCTAATATTAGTTTAATTGTTGTAGTTTTTCCTGCTCCGTTTGGTCCTATAAAGCCTAAAATATCACCTTCATTTACCTCTAAAGAAACCCCTTTTAAGATTTCTTTTTTACCTATTTTTTTATGTAGGTCTTTACATTTTAATATTGTTTCTGTCATATTAAAAAATCTCCCTTTCACTATTTTACAAGAACATTTTACCATTAGATTCTTAAGAAAACTAGTGGTATTTTATTAAAATTTTATTAAGACTTTTTTATTCATAATACAAACCTTATGCGAATACAATTAAACAAAAGTATTCTTATGGGGGTTTTCTTTATGATTGATGTTTCAATTGAGGAAAGAGCTATTACTTTAGCTCGTTATATTATAGATTCAAAAGATACAGTTAGAGGTGCAGCAAAGAAATTCGGTGTTAGTAAAAGCACAGTTCATAAAGACGTTAGTGAAAGATTACTTAAGATAAACCCTAATTTAGCTCATCAAGTACGAGAAATATTAGACGAAAATAAAGCCGAAAGACATATTCGTGGTGGCATGGCAACTAAATTAAAATATAGTCATGAAAAAATCTCCTAGCATTCTAGGAGATTTTTTTATTAGTTATTAAAGTTGTTGTTTCTTCTTTGTGCTTTTCTTGCTTTTCTGCACTCTGGGCATCTTTGAGGTTCATTTGTAAAACCTTTTTCAGCATAAAATTGTTGTTCACCTTCTGTGAAAACAAATTCAGCACCACAATCTTTACATGTTAAAGTTTTATCTGCCATTTTAATTTCCTCCTTGTTAATTTTTGATATTTAATATTTTGACATATAAAACCTTTCTAATATCAATATCAAGAAGGAATAGTATTTACAAAATAATTAAATTCATTTAGACTTTTGCAAGCCATTTGTATTTTAGCATATAAGTAAAAATAAAACAAGTCAAAAATAATTTAATGTATATTTTTTTTATATTTTTTTATACTAATATTATTTATATTTCAAGTTAACATTTACTTTTAAGTGTCTGTTAAGTTCTAAAATAAAATGCTATATATTACTATAAATAAGGTTATGGAGGAGATTTACAATGGCACTAGATTATAATATTATTGGTGAAAGATTAAAGAAAGCTAGAGTTGAAAAGAATATGACACAAGAAAAATTAGCTGAGCAATTAGATGTTTCTGTTGCATTTTTAAGTAGAATTGAAAGAGGTAATTCACATATTAATTTAAAAAGATTAACTCAAATTTGTGAAATTTTAGGTGTTTCTGAAGGTTCTATATTAAATGGTGTTTCTAGTAATTCTGACAATTACTTAACTTCTGAATTTAATAATATTTTAAATTCAGTGTCTAGTGATAAACAAAAATTGATTTACAAAATTGCCAAAGTTATTAGTCAAGAAGAATAATTTTAAATTACTTTGCAAATACTAAACAGTGTATAACTACACTGTTTTTTTTTTGCAATGCAACAATGTTAAGTTACCTTTGACTGTGCATATTCTTATTACATTAATTTTTGCGATTTATGTAAAAAAATGTTGATAAAAACATTATTTTGTAATATAATAGATTGACTTCTATCTTGAAGTAAGATCAATAGTTTTGTTGTGTATAAATAAAAATTTTTATTTATTATAAGGAGGTATTTTATGGAATTTAAACAATGGGAAGGATTTAATAAACAAGGTGAATGGACTAAGGAAATAGATGTTAGAGGTTTCATTCAAGCAAACTACACACCTTATGAAGGAAATGATGATTTCTTGGTAGGTGCAACAGAAAAAACTCAAAAATTATGGAATAACGTTACAGACTTATACAAACAAGAAAGAGAAAATGGAGATGTTTTAGATGTTGATGTTAAAACTCCATCTGGAATAAATGCTTATGCCCCTGGCTATATAAATAAAGAACTAGAAGAAATTGTTGGTCTTCAAACAGATGCACCTTTAAAAAGAGCAATTATGCCAAATGGTGGTATTAGAATAGTTGAAAAATCTTGTGAGAGCTACGGTTACAAAGTTGATGAAAATATCGAATATATTTACCATAATTTAAGAAGAACTCACAATGATGGTGTTTTCGCAGTATATACACCAGAAATTAGAGCAGCTAGAAGTTCACACTTAATTACAGGTCTTCCTGATGGATATGGTCGTGGAAGAATTATAGGTGATTACAGAAGAGTTGCTTTATATGGTGTTGATGCATTAATTAAAGAAAAACAAGAAGAGTTTTCTTTATTAGATTCTGATGAAATGACTGATGAATTAATTCGTCAAAGAGAAGAAATGCATGATCAAATTTTTGCATTAAATGAATTAAAAGCAATGGCTGCAAGTTATGGATATGATATTTCTGAGCCTGCAACAACTGCAAAGGAAGCTATTCAATGGTTATACTTTGGATATTTAGCTGCTGTTAAAGATCAAAATGGTGCAGCTATGAGCTTAGGTAGAACATCTACATTCTTAGATATATATATTGAAAGAGATATGAAAAATGGTACTTTAACAGAAGAACAAGCTCAAGAATTAATTGACCAATTTGTTATAAAATTAAGATTAGTTCGTTTCTTAAGAGCTCCTGAGTACAATGCTTTATTTACAGGTGATCCTGTTTGGGTAACTGAAAGCATTGGTGGTATGGGTATTGATGGAAGAACATTAGTAACAAAGAACTCTTTTAGAATACTACACACACTTGAAAACTTAGGACCTGCTCCAGAGCCAAACTTAACTGTATTATGGTCTAAGAATCTACCAGAAGGATTTAAAAAATTCTGTGCTGATATCTCTATAAAAACATCATCTATTCAATATGAAAATGATGACTTAATGAGAGTTACTTTAGGTGATGATTATGGCATTGCATGCTGTGTATCTGCTATGAAAATAGGTAAACAAATGCAATTCTTTGGTGCAAGAGCAAACTTAGCTAAAGCACTTCTATATGCTATCAACGGCGGTAGAGATGAAAAATCTGGAAAACAAGTTACTCCAGAATTTGCACCTATTACTTCAGAATATTTAGATTATGATGAAGTTATGAGAAAATTTGATAATATGATGGAATATTTAGCTAAAACATATATTAAAGCATTAAATATGATTCACTATATGCATGATAAATATTCTTATGAAGCATTAGAAATGGCTTTACATGATAAAGAAAGAGACATTTTAAGAACAATGGCTTGTGGTATAGCTGGTTTATCAGTTGTTGCTGATTCTTTATCTGCAATAAAATATGCAAAAGTTAAAGTAATTAGAGATGAAACTGGATTAGCTGTTGATTATCAAGTTGAAGGCGATTTTCCTAAATACGGAAATGACGACGACAGAGTTGATGAAATTGCAGTTAATATAGTAAAATCATTTATGAAAAAATTAGAAAAACATCATACTTACAAAAATTCAAGAGCAACATTATCAATTTTAACTATTACTTCAAATGTGGTATATGGTAAAAATACTGGTAATACTCCTGATGGAAGAAGAGACGGCGAACCATTTGGACCTGGTGCCAACCCATTACATGGTAGAGATGTAAATGGAGCTTTAGCTGTTATGAATACAATTGCTAAACTTCCTTATGAATATTCTGAAGATGGTATTTCATATACATTTTCAATTACACCAGCAACTCTTGGAAAAGATGAAGATTCAAAAATAAATAACTTAGTAAGTATGTTAGATGGCTTCTTTGTTCAAACAGGACATCATATAAATGTTAACGTATTTGATAGAGATTTATTGCTTGATGCAATGGATCACCCTGAAAAATATCCACAATTAACAATTCGTGTTTCTGGATATGCTGTTAACTTTATAAAATTAACTAGAGAACAACAATTAGAAGTAATTCACAGAACAATACACGAGAAAATTTAGGAGGAAATAATGAAAGCAAGAATACACTCTTTTGAATCTTTTGGAACAGTTGATGGACCTGGTATCAGGTTTGTAATCTTCATGCAAGGATGTAATTTGAGGTGTAAATTCTGCCAAAATAGAGATACTTGGGACGTATGCGGTGGTATGGAATATACCGTTCCAGAATTGTTAGCCAAAATCGAAAGGTACAAAAGCTATTTTGTACCTTCTGGTGGAGGTGTTACAATTAGTGGTGGTGAGCCATTAGTTCAGCAAGATTTTTTAATAGAATTATTAACTGCTTTAAAAGCTGACGGAATTCATACTGCTATTGATACTGCTGGAAATTTTGATATAACAGATAAGGTAAAGCAAATAATTGACTTATCAAATTTATTTTTATTAGATATAAAGTGTATAAATGATGATATCTGCAAATATTTGACAAGTGTTTCTAACAAAAAAGAATTGGCCTTTGCGAAATATTTAAGTAGCATAAATAAACCAATGTGGATTAGACAAGTATTAGTTCCTGGAATTACAGATAAAGAAGAAGATTTACTTAAGTTAAAAGACTTTATACATAGCTTAAGTTCTGTTCAAAAAGTTGAAATTCTTCCTTATCATGATTTAGGACGTTTTAAATGGGAAGAATTAGGATTAAAATATGAGCTTGATGGGGTTCCTCCTGCTACTCCAGAGGACGTATCAAGAGCCAAAGATATATTAGGTTTGTAAAGAATAAAACTGAAGTGGCAAAGCCACTTCAGTTTTATTCTTTTATTTTCTTTTTTAGTCCAAAAGTTATGAAATATATCAAACCTGATATTAGTACAATCATTGGGCCTGTTGGTATGTTCCAATAATATGAAATAATTAACCCTGTAACTCCTGAGAATAATGAAAATATTACAGCGAATAAATGGTATGTTCTCATATTTTTAGCTACATTTCTACTAGATGCCGCTGGTAATATAAGTAATGAATTTATTAATAAAATACCAATAAATCTAATTGAAATCATTACAATTATAGCAATTAAAACTGCAAACACATTGTCAATTGTTTTTGTATTTACTCCTCTACTTCTTGCTAATGTTGTGTTTATACTTGTTACATTTAATTTATTAAATGTAAAGTACCAAAATGCAATTACAGCAATAAACGCTAAAAATAGGTATAATATTTCTGTATTACTAATGCTTAATATATCTCCAACTAAATAGCTTGAATATTTATTAAAGTTTCCACTTTGTGCTAACATTGCAAGTCCCAGTGCTATTGCTATTGATGAAAATACACTTATTATTGTATCTGCTCCATAGTTTGTTTTATTTTTTACATAATTTAATAGCAATGCAAATATTACTGCAAATAATATCATTGATATATTCATATTTGATATTCCTAAAACCATTCCTAGTGCTATTCCTGTTAACGCTGAATGTCCTAGTGCATCTGAGAAAAATGCCATTTTGTTGTTTACTATCATAGTACCCAAAATAGCAAATACTGGTGTTACTAAAATAATTGCAATTAGTGCATTTTTCATAAATGCATAATCTATAAATTCAAATGGTATTAGTGCTTCTAATATACTATATATTACTCCCATTATATATCTCCTCTTATATTTCTCCAAAATAGCTTTTAAATTCTAAGCTTTCAAATACTTCTTCTGGTGTTCCCTCTTTTACAACCTGTTTGTCTAATAAAATTACTCTATCTGCATATTTTTTAACTAAATCTAAATCATGTGATACAAGTAAAATTGACATATCATATTTTGTTTTTAATTCATTTACTAATTCATAAAAATCTCTTGTTCCATTTTTATCAATTCCTGATACTGGCTCATCTAGTATCAATAAATTTGGTGTTGGTTTTGTTGCTATTGCAAGTAATACTCTTTGTAATTCCCCACCAGATAAATCTCCTATACTTTTATCTATTAATTTTTCTGCTCCAAATATTTTTAACTGTTCTTTTATTTCGCTATATATTTTCTTATCCTTTTTCAAAAATACTGGTACATGACAAATACATGATGCAAATAAATCATACACTGTTGTTGGCATATGTTTTTCTATATTTATAGTTTGTGGCACATACCCTATTTTTATTCTCTTTGCAATATTATCTTTCATATCTACAAAGCTTATATTTCCCGTATGTTCTACTTCCCCTAAAATAGCTTTTAATAATGTAGATTTTCCTGCACCATTTCTTCCTATTATTACAGTTAACTCTCCACAATGTACATGAATATTTACATTTTTTAATACTTGCTCTTTTCCAAATTTTACACTTATGTTATTTATTTTTGTGCAGTGTAAACCACATGCTCCTTTTCCACTCATTTTCTACTCCTATTCTACATCATAGATTCTAAAACTCCAAAATTTGCTTCTAACTTATCTATATATGCGTTATTATTTGTTTCACCTGTTAAGCCTGAATCTAGTTTATATATTTTTGCTCCCGTTTCATTTGCTAATGTTTCAGCATTTTTTATATTGTCATCTTTATCTACTACAATAATTTTTATATTTTCATCTTTCATTTTCGTAATTAGATTTTTTAATGTTTCTGCTGACATTGTACTTTCTTCGTGATTTGTTTCAACTTGTGTTACTTGCATTTTAAGTTCTTTTAATAAATATTCTAGTCCTTCATTTAAGCAAATAGCCTTTGCTCCATTTAATTTTTGAAGTTCAGTTTCATATTTTTGTTTTTCTTGATTTATTTTCTGTAAATAAGTTTCACAATTTGCTTTATATATTTCAGCATTTTTATTGTCATATTCACATAACTTTTGGCATATTATTTCAACTTGCTTAATATAGTTTTCCAAACTTGTCCATATATGTGGATTTATTTCATTTTCATCTTGTATTCTATTTGAAATATTCATACTACTATCTATTACATTTAATTTTGGATATGCCGAAATTATTTTATTCATAAAGCTTTCTAAACCCAATCCGCTTTGAATGTATATATCAGCTTTTTCAACTTTTTTCATATCTGTTGTAGATATTGTATAGTCATGTAAGCAACCAACATTAGATTCTGTCATGTTCACAACTTCCACACCTGGTACATTTTGTGTTATATTTGCTGTCATAATATAAATAGGATAAAATGATGTCACAATTTTTAGGTTTTCATCTTCTACTACCTCTTTTTTATTAGATAATACCCAAACAGCTAGTCCTATTGCAAATATAATTATTAAAATAGCTATTAGAATTTTTTTATTCAAATTTTTACCTCTCTGTCTATTGATAATATGATATTATATTAACATATTATTACTTGTTTTTCAACACTCATTCAACAAAAGAAAAAGGCATGACCGCCTTTTATTCTTTTAATTTATTTACAACTTCTTTATAATCTGTGGCCTTAATAATTGCACTTCCTGATACTAGTATATTAGCTCCTGCTTGTTTTACTATTTCAGCATTTTCTGTATTTATTCCTCCATCAACCTCAATATCAACTTCTAAATTGTTTTCATTAATATATTTTTTTAATTCTTTTATCTTTTCTATCGTATCTGGTAAAAGTTTTTGTCCACCTTCTCCAGGCTCAACTGTCATTACTAATACTAAATGTACAAATGGTAAATAATCATAAATATCTTCCACTTTTGTATTTGGCTTAATTGAAATTCCAACTCTTATATTATTTTCATTTAATAATTTAATCCACTTAAATATTTCTTCTTTGTTTTTTGCTGCTTCTAAATGAAATGTCATAATATTTGGTTCAAATATAGCAAAGCTTTTTATATAGCTTTCTACATCTTCCACCATTAAATGAACATCTAATGGTAAATTTGAAATTTGATTTAAGTATTCGCTAAATTCCAGCATTTTGTTAGTTGTGTCATTTTTTACAAACTTTCCATCCATTACATCTATATGAAAATAATTTACGCCAGCTGTTTCTAGATTGTATAATGTTTGAATTGCTTTATCATCTTTTACATTTAATATTGAAACTGATACTTCTACCATTTTTCTTTACCTCTTATCTTATTATTAATTTTACATTTATGATAGCAATATAATACTTTTCGTAGTGAATGCTGTGGGGACCGACAAGCTAGAAGATGTTGCTAAATTTTTTCAAATCATTATTAATGTTTGCAAAAAATTGTTGTTACATCTTCTTGCGTAGTTCAAATGGTTGTGTTAGAGCTTTAGCTCTTACAAACCATTATATGCAGAGCTGGGGATGAACGTAGAAAAGTATTATATTGCTATCAATTACTTATACAATAATTTAATACTTTTTTGCCATTATAATAAATTATTATAAATTTTCACATAGTTCTCATATCTTTGTGAAGAAATATTGCCAGATTTTAAAGCTTCTTTTATTCCGCATTTTTCCTCTTTTATATGACTGCATCCTTGAAATTCGCATTTATCTAAATAAGGTACAAACTCCACAAAATAATGGCATAAATCTTCTTTTGGAATTTCATTTATTTCAAATGTTGAAAAACCTGGAGTATCTGCTATATATGAATTTTTCTTATATTGATATAGCCTAGTGCTTGTAGTAGTGTTTTTTCCTCTTTGATTTTTATCACTAATATTCCCTTCCTGTGTTAGTTCTTGTGCAAATATAGAATTTATCAAAGTAGATTTTCCTACTCCTGAATTTCCTGCAAACGCTGTAGTTTCATCTTCAAGTAAATCTTTTATTTCTTCTACTCTTATTCCTTGCTTTGCATTTGTTTGTATTACTTTATATCCTATTTTTTCATACAATTTAGCAAGTTTTTCAATTTCATCTTTATTTTCCAAATCCACCTTATTTAAAACAATAGTTGTCTTTATGCCCATAAATTGAGCAAAAATTAATTGCTTATCTAATAATAATAAATCTGGATTTGGCATTTTCATAGATACTACTAAAATAAGTTGCGTTAAATTTGCCATTTTGGGCCTTTTTAATTCATTTTTGCGAGGAAAAATTTGCTCTATTACACCTTCTTGTTTTTCTAAATTTGTAATAGTAAACTCAACTTCATCTCCCACTAGTGGATTAATTTTTTCTTTTTTAAATTTTCCTCTTGCTAAGCACTTATATATTTTTTCATTTTCTGCTACTTGATATACATTTGAACTGCTACAAATAATTATTCCTTTTTGCATTTATTCTCCTTGCTTTATTTCGGATTATATTTTTTAGTGTAAGAGACACATCTTTTGAGATTTAAACTTTTAAGATGTGTCCCCTGACTGACATTTTTGTCAGTTAAAGAAACGTCCCCAAACTGACATTAGTCGATTGTTAATACTGGATTCTCGGTTGATAGGTTAAATTGTTTTGTTGTTTTCTTTATGTCGTTTATCCATACTTTTACTGTTACTGTTCCTTTGCCTGAAACTTCTGCTTCTATGTTTGTTTCATCTTTTCTATTTGTATCATTATATATAGGTTCGTCATTTACAGTGATTTTTACATTTACAGTTGGATTTATTTCCTGTCCATTTTCATCCAATTTTATTTCAGATTCTGAACCAAGGAATGATTTTAAATTTAATTTAACAACACCTATTTTTATTTCTTCTATTTTATTTACAGTAATTGTTACTTTTGTTTTTTCTTCAATTGTTGTTCCTGCTTCAATACTTTGTTTTAAAACTCTTCCATCAGTTTTTGACATGTCTTCTTCATATACAACAGTTACTGTTAATCCTTCAAGTTTCTTTTTAGCTTCTTCTTCTGTATCTCCTATTACATAAGGCATAGCAATTTCTTTTAATCCTGTTCCTATGCTTACATATAGTTTTACTGTTTCACCTACTTTTATGTCTTTTCCTTCTTCAATTTCTTGTTTTATAACATATTCTTTTTCTACAGTTTTGCTTGTTTCTTCTATTTTTTCAACATTTAAATGTAATTCATCTTTTAGTTGTCTTTCTGCATCTTCATATTTCATTCCAACAACTTTAATCATTTTTACTGTTTCAGGGCCTTTACTTATTTTCACTTTTACAATAGTGTTCTCTTTTACTGTTGCCCCTTCAGAAAATGGAGGATCTTGTGATATAATTTTTCCTATTTCAATTTCATCATTATATACTTCTTCTGTTTCTAATGTTAATTTTTCTTTTCCTAATGTTGCTTTTGCTTCTTCAATTGTTTGACCAACAAAATTAGGTAGTTTAACATCCTTTGGTAGACCCGCTTTTAATACTGCTTGAACACCAAAAAATCCTGCAATTGGAATTAAAATTACTAATAATATTGCTATTACTGTTATCCAAACTTTTTTAGCTGTTGGATGTTCTTCAAAATATTTAGCTAATTTTCCTTTTTTACCATCTTTTTCTACTTCTACTTGTGGTTCTTCTCCTAGTACAGGAACTCTTTGTGTATATTGTAATTTTTCTGCATTACTTTTTACAAATTCTCCTTCTGGATCTTTTAATGCCATGCTTAAATCTTTTAGCATTTCTGTAGCACTTTGATATCTTAAACTAGGCTCTTTTTCCATTGCTTTCATTATTATTTTATTTATTGCTAAAGGAATAGATGGATTTAGTTTTATTGGCTCAACTGGCTTTTCTTGCATATGTTTTAATGCAATAGATACAGGTGTATCTGCATCAAAAGGAACTCTACCAGTTAACATTTCATACATAACTACACCTAGTGAATATATATCAGACTTTGCATCTGTATATCCACCTCTAGCATGTTCTGGTGAAAAATAATGTACTGATCCAATTGTTGTTCCAAAAGCTGTTATTGTTGAGTTTGAAACAGCTTTTGCAATTCCAAAATCAGTTACTTTGGCAATTCCATCTTCTGTTATTATAATATTATGAGGTTTAATATCTCTATGGACTATATTATTTTTATGTGCTGTTTCTAGAGCAGATGCAACTTGAATTGCAATGTTTATAGACCATTTCCATGGTAATACGCCGTCTTCATTTATAATTTCTTTTAACGTTTTTCCTTGTACAAGTTCCATTACAATATAATAAACATTGTCTTCATGTCCTACATCAAATATTGATACAATATTTGGATGTGTAAGGCTTGCTGCAGCTTGTGCTTCTGTGTTAAATCTTTTTATAAATTCTTCATCTGTAGTATACTCTTCTCTTAAAACCTTGACTGCAACATACCTTTTTAGAATATTACATCTTGCCTTATATACGGTAGCCATGCCACCTTCTCCAATTTTTTCAAGTATTTCATATCTATTTCCTATTACTTTACCCACTAAATTCATATTTTTTCTCTCCCCTATATTATAGTTATAACAGTTATGTTGTCATAACCACCAGCATCATTTGCTAAATTTACTAAAATTTCTGGTGCTTTTTCTTTATATTGTTCTACTACTTCATACATTTTGCTTTCTTCAACCATATTGGTTAATCCATCTGAGCACATTAAAAATATGTCATCTTTTTCTATATTTCGTGCTCTTATATCTGGTTCTACATATGAAGTACATCCTAGAGCCTTCAACAACATATTCTTTTTAGGATGATGTTCTGCCTCTTCTCTAGTAATTTTTTTATCTTCAACTAATTGTTGTACATAACTATGATCCTTGGTTATTTTTCTTGCAATTTCTTTTCTAATCAAATATACTCTACTATCTCCTACATGTCCTATATATATCTTATTATTATATATGAAGCATACATCTAAAGTAGTACCCATTCCCTGCAAGTTGTCATGTTTTTTTGATTCTTCATATACTACAGAATTTGCATTTTCCATAGATTTTTTTATCATATTTAAAATTTCTTCTTTTGTGTGTTCTATTTTATCAAAATTATTTTCTATATAATCTCTTACTGTTTGTACTGCTAGTTTACTAGCTATCTCTCCTCCATTATATCCGCCCATTCCATCTGCCAAAATATATATTTGTAGGTCATTTTCTGAAGAAGGAATATAATAGTAGTCTTGGTTCATGTCCCTTGCTTTGCCAATGTCAGTTCTAGCAAAACCTTTCATCTGTTTTCCTCCTGTTTATTTAAATTTTTTCTTCTAAGCTGTCCGCATGCTGCATCAATGTCACTTCCTAATTCTCTTCTAATTGTTGCAACAATTCCATGATCATTTAAGTAATCCCTAAATTTTATAATATTATCATTACTGCTTTTAGTAAACTTTCCATTCTCAATTTTATTTATTGGTATTAAGTTTACATGGCAAAGCATTCCTTTTAATAAATTTACTAGTTCTTTCGCATCTTCTAAATTGTCATTATTATCTTTTGCTAATGCATATTCAAATGATATTCTTTTATTGGTTTTTGCAATATAGTATTTGCAAGCCTCCATAAGTTCTTCAATTGAGTACATGTTATTTACTGGCATCATCGCACTTCTTTTTGCATTATCTGTAGCATGAAGTGAAATAGATAATGTACATTGCAAATCTTCATTTGCAAAATCATAAATTCTTGGAACGAGTCCAGAGGTTGAAACACTAATATGTCTTGCTCCTATATTTAATCCTTTTTGATTGTTTATAATTCTAATTGCATGCATTACATTATCATAGTTATCAAAGGGTTCGCCTATTCCCATAAAAACTATATTTGAAATATGTTCTCCTATGTCTTGTTCTACTGCTAATATTTGTTCTACTATTTCACCTGCTGTAAGACTACGAACAAATGCAATTCCTGTTGAAGCACAAAATTTGCAACCCATTTTACATCCAATTTGTGATGATACACAAATTGTTTTACCATGATGATATTCCATTAATACTGTTTCAATTGCGTTTCCATCTAATACATCAAATAAGTATTTCTTTGTTCCGTCTGATGATTCCTGTTTTCTAAGTATTTCAAAATTACACATTGTATAATTTTGTTTTAATTTTTCTCTTAGCTCTAATGATATATTTGTCATATCATCAAAACTTTTTACTTTTTCTACATAGATCCAATTAAAAATCTGCTCTGCTCTATACCCCTTTTCTCCTAGGGAAATAAGCTCTTGTTTTAATTCATCTAAATTATATTCTTTTATATTTTTCATTATTATTCCTTTTATATCTATTATTACATACTATTTATACCATAAGATACATATTTTTTCAATACATAAGGTCAAAAAAAGCAATCAGCCTACGGCTGATTGTTTTTAAGCTTTTACTTCAATTTCTTTAAATTTCTTTAATCTAATATTATATGCTTCAATCATTTCTTTTTCATATGCAAGTTTTGGCTCCTCAACTTTCATAAGTTTTAATAATTCTAATGTAAAGTATGGATTTAAAACTAAAAATGGTCCTATTACATATGTTGCAAAAAAGTTATTTTGGTGAATACCTTCTAATTTTGTTTTTTCGTTTATTCCTATACCCATTCTAGTTTTAATAAAGTAATTATCTTCATTATTTCCATATAACATAGTAAATTGGCTTTTAAACCCAAGTATTTCTATATTTTCATATTCTCCTAAGAAAAAACTATTATGTCTGTGCATCATATTTCTTTTTGCATATACATCAAATATTCCAAGTGCCTCTATTTTGCTTCCATCTTCATTTTCAATATATTTTCCTAAAAGTTCTACACTATTTCCAGTAAATAAAAACAATTGATTTTGTTCTATTTTATCTTTAATTTGTTGTGTGTATGGTTTTAATTTTTGAATTGATATTTCTTGAGCTCTTTCCGATAAAGTTCCCATATATACTAATGCAATATCATTTTCTTCAATGAATCTAGGTTTTTCATTTATTGATGTTTCTATTATTTCCGCTTCTGGTAAACACTTTTTTAAGTACATCATATTACCCATATCACCATTTAAGTTGCAAAACTCCGAGTATAAAATTTCAATCTTCATTAAAAATTTTCTCCTTTATTTCTTATCTATAATCTCTTTTACCTTTTGTTTTATTTGTTTTGTTTCTTCAATTGAATATAAATCGTGTAGTATAAATATCTTATCTATTCCATCAAGTTTTAATTCACTGGTAGCTTCTATTAAATCTTTTTTATGTACTAATACTTCTGGTTTTATATTTGCAATTAAACAACGAATATATGAATCCATATATCTTGGTCCAGCAATTATTACCTGTTTAATGCTTTCATCATTTAAAAATTCATAGTCTGTGTCATATTGCCATGCTGTATCTTCTGAACCTTTTGCTTCCTCATGCAAATCATCTAATATTATTATTACAGCCTTATTACCTGGTTGTTGTTTTGTATATCTAAAAGCCAAAGAACACGCAATTGGGTTCATGCCTTTAGCTAGTTGAGTTACTATCTCATAATTTTTGTATTCTTCTTTGCTATATCTTGTTTCAACTATTTTCAAACCTTTAAATGATGAATTTATTTGGTCATGTGTTAATCCTAATTGTTTTAGCACTATAGTTACAGCCAACATATTATATATATTTATAATATTATCACTAATCAAGTCATATGTTTCTTCTTTTTCACCTGATTTTACTGTCATTTTTTTATTTTCTAAATCTAAATCTGTTAAAACATAATCTGCATCAGGTGTTTTATAATCACATTTTGTGCAATGTGCTTTTCCAATATGATGATATCTTACATATTCATATTCAATTTTATTATTACATTTCGGGCACACTCTTATATCTCTGGTTATATTTTCACAATGATCTAAATCTGTTGGCAATTTAGCTATACTAAAATAGATTTTCTTATTTTGTTCTGCAATATGACTACAAATAAGATCATCAGCATTTTCTATCATTATAGTCTCTTTTGGAATATATTTATTTAATATATCAGAAATAAATTCTGTATGTGCATTTCTCATTAAAGAATCTCTAAATAAATTAGTGCAAACTAAATAAGTTGGTGTTATATATGGATATATTTTATTTGCACTTCTTTCATCTATTTCAAGTACCGCTAAATCTTTTTTAGCATTTCCCAATCCATTAGAACCCTGTATAAGTGTAGTAGCAATTCCACCATCTATATTTGATCCATATTTATTATTTATAAAATCAAATTTATTTGCAGTTAAAATATCATTAATCATATTACATACGGTTGTTTTTCCATTTGTACCTGTCACACCAACAATCGTTTTTGGTTTTTCCAACATTCCTAGAAAATTCGGACATATGGTTAATGCAATTTTACCAGGCATATATGTTGCATTTCTTTTTAAAACTTTCAATATAAATGACGTACACTTAGCTACCCAAAGTGCAATATAAAATCTAAATGTTTTCTTATTGTTCATAATATATATCTCCTAATTTTTTATACCCCTATTTTATATTTATTTTACACATTTAGCAAGTAGTTTACTAAATAATTTTATACCAATAAGGACGGAGAGAAATATGGAAATAATACCACACTCAATCCGTCCCATTGACATGAAATTATTTTAATATGTGTTTTTTCTTTCTTTTAAAACTTGTTCAATATTTGATAATCGTTTCTCAAATATCTGATTTGTCATATCCGCAATTTCGTTAAAATCTTTAATTTTTTGTAACTTATGCATTGTAACTTTATGATGTTTTTTTAACTCATTTTGCATCATTATTTGGTCATTTTTTAGTTCATATAAAAGTCCTTGTATTTCTGTGATTAATGCTTCTAATTTTTGATTTTCATTAATTTTTTTCTGCATATTATCACCTCTTTCTAATTTATGTGCCTATTATACTATATAATAAATACATAGTCAATATTTTTTACGAATGTCAGTTCGGGGACGTTTCTTTAACTGACACTTTTGTCAGTTGAGGGACACATCTCTCAAGCTTTTTTATCATGCTTTTAAGATGTGTCCCCCGAGTGACATTTGTGTCAGTTAAAGAAACGTCCCCGAACTGACAATTTATTTTTCTACTATTTTGATGTGAACATCTTTTAGTTGTTGCTCATGTACTTTGCTTGGTGCTCTCATTAGTAGGTCTCTTGCTTTTTTATTTTTTGGAAATGCTATTACTTCGCGTATGTTTTTGCTGTCTGCTACAAGCATTACCATTCTATCTAATCCAGGTGCTGCTCCTGCATGTGGTGGTGTTCCATATTGGAATGCATTATATAATGCTCCAAATCTAGTTTTTACTTCTTCTTCACTATATCCTGCAATCTCAAATGCTTTTACCATTAGCTCTGGGTTGTGATTTCTAACAGCTCCAGATGCCACCTCATATCCATTACATACAACATCATATTGATATGCTAAAATTTCAAGTGGATCTTTTGTCATTAATGCCTCCATTCCACCTTGTGGCATTGAGAATGGGTTATGGTTGAAGTCTATTTTTCCTTCATCTGATAACTCGTACATTGGGAAATCAACTATATAACATAAACGATATACATTTTTTTCTAATAGTTCTAATCTATTTCCTAATTCAATACGAATAGCTCCTGCTATTTTTTGAACTGCTTTAAATTCATCTGCCATAAAGAATACAGCTGAATTTGGTTTCATTCCAATTTTTTCTTCTAAATCTTTTTGTATTTCTGGTGTTATATATTTTGCAATTCCACCATTCAATACATTTTCACTATCTACTTTTACCCATCCTAAGATTTTTGCTCCAACTTCTTTGGTTGCAAATTCAGTCATACTGTCAAAGAATTTTCTGCTTTGTTCTGCAGCATTTTCTACTACAATTGCTTTAATTGTTTTATCTTTAAATGGTGTAAATTCAACATTTTTAAAGATTTCTGTTACATCTTGAATTATAAGTGGATTTCTTAAATCTGGTTTATCACTACCATATTTCTCCATAGCTTCTAGGTATGGTATTTTTATAAATGGTGCTTCATCTACTTTCCAGTTAGTGTGTGTTGTAAATACTGTTCTAAATACATCTGCTAAAACCTTTAATACATCTTCTTGTTCTGCAAAACTCATTTCAAAATCAAGTTGATAAAATTCACCTGGTGCTCTATCTGCTCTTGGATCCTCATCTCTAAAGCATGGTGCTATTTGATAATATTTATCAAACCCCGAAACCATTAATAATTGTTTAAATTGTTGTGGTGCTTGAGGAAGCGCATAAAATTCTCCTGGGTGTAGTCTACTTGGTACTAAGTAATCTCTTGCTCCTTCTGGTGATGAATTTGCTAGAATTGGTGTTTGAATTTCTGTAAAACCAAGTTCATCCATTTTTTTACGGATAGTTTTCATTATTTCACTACGAAGTATTATTGTTTTATGAATTTTGTCATTTCTTAAGTCTAAAAAACGATATTCTAGTCTTAAATCTTCTTTTACTTCTCCTACTTTTTCTGAGTTAACTTCAAATGGCAATACATTTTTGCATTTTCCTAAAACTTCAATTTCTTGTGCTTCAATTTCAATTTCACCTGTTGGAATTTTAGTGTTTTTATTACTTCTTTCTAATACTGTTCCAACTACTTGAATTACGCTTTCTGAAACCACATTTTCCAATTTTTCTTTTTTCTCTGCTGATATAACTATTTGAGTAATTCCAAATTGATCTCTTAAATCTATAAATATCATTGATCCAAGATTTCTAATCCTTTGTACCCATCCAGCTATTGTAACTTTTTCTCCAACATTTTTTATTGTTAATTCTCCACAGTTATGGTCTCTATACATTTTCAACATCTCCTTTTAGTCTTGCTGTTTAAATTTATTTGGTTATTATACAACTTTTTTCGCTTTATTTCAATATTTTATGTCTTAAAAATTGAACAAATTGCTCTCCATGCTCCAACAAATATACTATATATTATATCTACAGCTGTTTTTACTATAGTATTTGATTCATATATTTCTATTAATAATTTATGTGTTGGCGGGAAAAACCATATAACTGCTAGGATCACTGCAATTATGATGATTGTTTTTATTAATTCTTTTATTCTTTTCCATGTCCATCTATACTTTATTCTATAACCTAAATTTCTCAAATAATTTTCATATGCTTTTTGATATTGTTCTTCATATTGTCTTTGTATATTTCTTTTTATTTCTTCTTGTTTTTCTCTATAGTCTTCTGTATCTTCTCTCGCTCTATTATTTGTATTTGGCTGTGTATAACTTGCATATGTTTGGTTTGTTCTACTAGTATTATATGATTCTTGCTTTGGTTGATTATATGTTTTTTCACTATCTCTTTTTATTTTAAGTTCCTCATCATATTTTCTTCTTTTTTCTTTATTACTTAAAACATCATATGCTTCATTTATTTTTTTCATAGTTTCTTCTGCACTTTTTTTATCACCATTTTGTTGTAAATCAGGATGATATTTTTTTGCTAATACTTTATATGCTTTTTCAATTATTTCGTCTGATGCAGTTTCACTAACTTCTAATATCTCATATAGAGTTTTCATCTTATCCCCCTTATTTTTTATGTTTATATTTTAATGCATATTTATTTGTTTGTAAAGTTTTCAAATATAAATCTTTTTTAAACAAATGTGGTATTTTTTTTAATTATGTGTTATAATTTCAATGTTACTTATCATGATAGGAGTTGAAAACGGTGAAATTAACACAAAATGGCGAAGTTTTAGCAGAAAATAAAGTTCTAATATTATATATTTTAAATAAAGTAGAAACCCCAATTACTAATGATGACTTACTACGCTTAGTGCTTGCAGTTATAGATATGAATTATTTTTATTTCCAACAGTTTTTGCTTGATTTACTTGAAAGGCAATATATAACACGTTTTACCAAGGATGGCAAAACCGTATATAAAATAACTGACTTTGGCAAAAGTACTTTAGAGCTTACTAATGATATTATACCTGGAATAATAAAGTTAAAGGTAGACACATCATTTTCTGGTGAGCTTAAAGAAAGTGCTCAAAAAGAGTCTGTTACTGCAGAATATACTCCAAAGAGTGAATCAGAGTATACTGTTACATGTAAGATAAATGAAAATAGTACATGTGTGTTTGAAATTAGTGTTTTTGCTGGTTCTCGTGATGAGGCAAAAAGAATAGTTGATAATTGGAAAGAAAATGCATATAGAATATATCCTGAAATTTTAAATTCATTAAACAACTAATGTTAATTTATTTTTATATACAAAATGAACCAAACTGTTTTTTATAACATTTTGGTTCATTTCATTTTATATTATTGTGTTTTTATTAATGTTGAATTGCATTTTTTATTATTTCCACTATTTCATCAGTATTTACATCTTTGCTTTCACTTTCTGTTCTTTTCTTCAATTCAACTTTTCCCTCATTAACTTTTTTACCAACTGTAATTCTAAGTGGAATTCCAATTAAATCCATATCATTAAATTTAACTCCTGGTCTTTCTTTTCTGTCATCTAATATTGTTTCAATTCCAATAGAATTTAACGTGTTATATAAATCATTTGCAACTTTTGATTGTTCTTCATTTTTAGGATCTATTAAAACTATTGCAACCTTGTATGGTGCAATGCTCATTGGCCAAATTATTCCCTTTTCATCATTGTTTTGTTCAACTATAGCTGCAATCATTCTTTCTACGCCAATGCCATAACTTCCCATAACTACTGGTTTTAATTCATTATTTTCATCTAAATAATTTAGTCCTAAACTTTCAGAATATTTTGTTCCAAGTTTAAATGTATTACCAACTTCTATTCCTTTTTTAAAAAACAAATGACCTTCGTGGCAATTAGGACATACATCTCCTTCTTGTACATTTACTATATCTCCAACAACATCATATTTAAAATCTTTGATATTAGCATTTATATAATGATATCCTTCTTTGTTTGCTCCACAGCAGAAGTTTTTCATTTTTAGCACTTCATTGTCTATTACTATTTTTGCGTTTAATCCAACTGGTCCTGTACAGCCAGGTACTGCATTTGATGTAGCAATTAATTCATCATCTGCAAATCCAATTTCCATTTCCTTAAGTAATTTTAGTGCTTTTACTTCATTTAAATCTCTATCTCCTCTTACAAAAAATACCACCAATTTACCATCAACATTCATAAGCAATGCTTTTACAGTTTTCTTTATGTCTAATTTTAAAAGTTCACATACTTCTTCAATTGTGTGACATTCTCCAGTTTCTACTAACTCTAGTGGTTTTTCTGCTTCATTATCTATTTCATTGCATATATAAGGAGTTATTTCAATATTTGAAGCATAGTCACAATGATCACATAATACTAATATATCTTCTCCAACATCTGTAACAGCTTGGAATTCTTCTGATAATAATCCTCCCATAACACCTGTATCAGCTCTAACAACTACATAATTTAAACCTATTCTTTTACAAATTTTATTATATGCATCAAATTGTTTTTTATATGACTTATCCAAATTTTCTAAGTTAGTATCAAAACTATACGCATCCTTCATTGTAAATTCTCTAGTTCTAATTAAACCTAATCTTGGTCTTACCTCATCTCTGTATTTATTTCCAATTTGATATAAAGTATATGGCAAATCTTTGTATGAATGTGATTTCATTGATGCTGCTAAAGCAAAAAATTCTTCATGTGTTGGTCCTAATACATAAGGTCTGTTATATCTATCATTTAGTTTAAAAATTGATGGACCAAATGCTGCGTATCTGCCTGATTTTTCAAACAAATCTACTGGCAATAACATTGGCATTGTAACTTCTTTTGCTCCCGCATTATTCATTTCTTCTCTTATAATTTTTTCAACATTTTGAGCTACTTTTTTTCCTAATGGCATTTTCATGTAAATACCATTTCCTACCTTTTTAAACATTCCGCTCTTAACAAGTAAATTTCCACTAACTGATTCTTCATCTTTTAGGTCTTCTCTTAAAGTATAAAAAAAGCTTTCACTTAATTTCATTTTTTTCAATCCTTTCTATTTTTTATGTTTTAATTATCTTTACTTGTCTCCCTTTCGGGCATTGGAGCCTCATTTAATTCATTTTTTTCTTCAATAATATCATCTATTACTATTTGTTGATTTTCATCTAATTTATATCGTGGTAGCTCTGGAAGTTCATTTAAATTATTGAATCCAAATATTCTTAAAAATTCTGACGTAACTCCATATGTACCTGGCTTACCTGGTGCATCCAGTTTTCCCGTCTCTTCTATAAGATTATAATCTAATAGTTTATAAATTGTTCCATCTGAATTTACTCCACGTATAGACTCAATTTCAGCTCTTGTAATTTTAGGGTTATATGCAATAATTGCAAGTGTTTCTAGTGCTGCTTGTGATAAATTAGGTTTATTTCTTTTATCAAAAATTTGATATAAATACTCATAATTTTCTTGTTTAGTGCATAATTGATATGCTTCCCCAACATTTATAATTTGAAGTCCTCTATCTTCGTTTTTGTAATCTTCTTTCATGCTTTCTACAATTGTAATTATTTCTTCTGAGCTTGCTTCTAATGCTGACATAAGCTCAGTTATTTTAACTTCTCTTCCTGCTGAAAAAAGTATTGATTCAATTACTCCTTTTGATTTACTTATTTCCATTTATTTTCACGATTCCTTTAAAATTTTTACCTATATATTATCACACGAATTCCGCTCTATGTCAAGATTTTTTCTATTTAATTGACATTACATATTTGTTGTGATAATATAAGTTCAGTTATAAGTTTTGAGGTGATTTTAATGGAAGAAAATGAAAATATTGAAGAAAACAATCAAACTGATGAAATAAAAGAACACAAAAAAATAGAAGTAATTACAGGGGATGGAAATTTAAATATTTCACCTGTATACGACCACATTGAAGTCGAAAAGCCAAGGCCAAAGGATTCACGAGAAGTGGTTGTTCCTGAAGTTAAAGATAATGTTGTAAAAAAAGAAGATTAAAAAAATGGTTTTCATTAACTGAAAACCATTTTTTAATCTATATAGCCTCTTTATTTTCTTCTTCATTTCCTTCTTGATTTGCTATTTCTAAACTAGAAACAGTTACTTCATATGCTATTTTTTTCTCAACTGTTCCATCTTCATATTTCTTTTCATATTCTCTTGATTGAACTCTTCCTGTTATTTTTACTTCTGTTCCTACTGCAATATTTTCACAAAATCTAGCGTTTCTTCCCCATGCAATACATGGAATATAATCTGATTTATTATATGCTCTATTAACTGCTAATAAAATATCTGAAATTTCTCTTCCAAATGGTGTTTTTCTGTAAATTGGTTTTTTACATATATAACCATCTAAAATAACTTCATTTGAAACATTTTCTTTTCTTGTTTCTTCATTTTCTTCGCTTTCTTCTAAGAATTGAATATCTTTTACAAATACAGTTAATATTAATCTATTTTTTTCATTGTCATAACTATTATATGATCTAAATTGTCCATCAATTTGTAAGTTAGCACCTATTGTAACATCTTGAATTGTTAATAGTCTTTCTGATATTGTTACTGGAATAATATCTGCATTTCCGCTTAAACGTGGAACACTTAAGTCAAATATGTAAAATTTTTCTCCATAAATTTCATGACTAAATCTTTTTTCACTTGTTACCTTTCCAACCAATCTTAAATGGTTATTATCTTCATAATTTGTATTCAATTTAATTTCCTCCCTACATTTGTTTCTTAATTTAGTTTATTCATAATTCGTAAAATTTAGACTATATTCTAGTCACATTATCTATTATACTACACTTTTTTGCCTTTGTCTACATAAAATGTTATTTTTTTCATTTTTGCAATAAATTAATAATTTTTAAAAGCTTGCATTTCAAGTATTTATACGTCTTTTTTTAATATTTGTGTGCCATTATTATCAATAGTATAACTATCTTTATATATCAAATTAGACACTGTAACTATATCAAATCCTTTTTGCTTTATATTATTTATAATCATAGCTAAACTATCTGCAGTGTGTGCTGTTCCATTATGCATTAAAATTATATCTCCATTTTTCATTTTTGGCTCTATTTTCTTCCACATTTCATCCCCTGTAATTCCTGTATAATCCAATGTATCTAAACTCCATTGAATCGGTACATGACTAGTCGTCTTTGCGGATCTTATAACTGTATTATTATATTCTCCATATGGTGCTCTATACAAGAATGTTTTGCTATTTGTTATTTTTTGTATTTTTCTAGATGTCTCTTCAATTTCTTTTATATTGGCATCACTGCTTAAATTATTAACATGTGGATGTGTATTAGAGTGATTTCCTATTTCATGTCCTTCATCTGCAATCTTTTTTACCGCTTCTGGATATTTATCTACCCAATTTCCTACCATAAAAAAGGTAATTTTAATATTATTTTCCTTTAATGTTTTTAATATACTGTCTATGTCATTTGCATTCCAAGCACAATTCATTGTAAGTGCAACTTTTTTATCTGTTGTTTCAACATTATAAATTGGCAATTCTTTAACTGTACTTGAAGTTATTATTGTTCCACCATTTGTTGTTGAAAAAGCTATTGCAAATAAAATTACAACAGTTGAAAATGCAACCAAATATGAACATATCTTTCTTTTATTAAAAACAATAAACATTGTTATTACCTCCAAAATTTACTAATAACAATATATTCCACCTATATTTTATTTATGCAAAAAAATAAAAGGTACTGCAAATTGCAGTGCCTTTTGTTTTTATGCGTTTTTAGTTTCTAAGTCCCTGTATTGCGACTCTTCGATTCGAATAATTTCGTAATCATACTCTGGGTTTTGATTAATCATTGCATAAACATCTTTTTTAATTTTATTTCTGATTTCATCTTCAAAATCAATATCAGAAACGTCTTCATTGATGTTTACAGTATAAAGTCCATGGTTAGGACAATAAAAAGTAATATGATTACTGCTGTACTTATTGTTCACTCCTTTACAGTCTATAAGTCCACAAATTCTGCAAGGTTTGCTAACTGTCAAGCTTTTAACACCAAGCCCATCCCAATAGCTTTTTCTCCTTGCTAAAATTCCTTTTGTAATCTCAATAGCTTCCTTTTGCCTTTTAAATTCTCTCTGATACCTTACCTCATATTCAACTCCTGTGAGTTTTTTATACAGGTCCAAAATGGTTGTATACTGCTGAAGGCATGTATAAAAATCAACAGTATTTTGAACATTTTTGCAATATTCAATTTTTCCTATCCAATAACTACTTCCATGTGCTGTTTCAATAACCTCACATAAAATACTTACCTCTTTTGTCTGATCAGCTTCCTTAATTTGTTTTGCTAATGTGAATGCAAAAAGTATAGTTTCCAATGCTGCAAAGTCTGGTTCTGTATTTGGCATTATTTCAATGCTAATCTTCAACCGTTGTTTTTTTAAGTCTGTTAACATGCCTGTTATAACGTCTTTTTCAAGTATGCTATAACCGTTTTTCAGTACCTTACACGAAAGTCCATCGCAAAAAATGCGCATAAACACTTCTCCTTTCTTAATCTAAGTTAGGCTTTTTACGTTGGCTATTTAAGTCAATCTCTTATATTATAGCACTTTTAAAAGATATTGTCAATATATGGAAATATTATTTCCATTATTTAACTTAAAAATTCTATTTCTTCCTTTACTGGTCTAGCTTTTATTTCCATTCCTAAAAGTTTTCCTGCAACATCATTAAATTTACATTCTGTTTCTGTAAGGTATATATCTAAATTTTGATCGTTATCTGCCATTTCATTTTTTGCTTCTAACATTCTTTTAGTCTCTTTAGCTACATGTTCTCCTATGTTTATTACTTCAACATTTTTTCCCACTTTCTTTTCTATTAATCTTGTAAGCAATGGAAAATGAGTACATCCTAGAATTATTGCATCTATATTTTTTAGTGGTTTTAAATATTCATTTATCGCTAATTCTGCAATCTTGTTATCATTCCATCCTTCTTCTACCATTGGTGCTAAAAGTGGACATGCAATACTTTGTACATCTGCATCTTCAATTTCATCTAATATTGCATTTTCCCATCCTTTACTTCTGATTGTTCCTGCAGTAGCTATTACTCCTATTTTCTTTTTTTGAATTTGTTTTATGTAATTTACAGTTGGTGTTATAACACCAATTATTGGAATATCATATAAATTTTTTACTTCATCTAAAGCTTGGCTAGTTGCTGTACCACATGCAATTACAACCAGTTTTACACCTTTACTTATTAAAAATTCTATTCCACTTTTAGTTAGTTCAATTATACTCTCTTTTGATTTACTTCCATATGGAAATCTTTTTGTATCTCCTAAATATACAAAGTCTTCATTTGGCATTGCTTTCATTAATTCTTTTAATACTGTCATTCCTCCTACACCTGAGTCAAATACTCCTATTGGTTTATTGTTCATTTTTTGTTTCATTCCTTCCTTAAAGCATATATTTTATTTAAATTTCTTCTTTTTTATCTTATACATTATACTTCATTGATGTGAATTTTACCATATTTTTTTATTTATTTTTTCATGTAGCCCACTGTAACGTACTTGTTTTTTATCACATTTTGTCGATTTTCTTCATATAATATAAAAAAAGGAAAGGAAGGAATTAAAGTTATGGATTTTGATAAAAATATATGCCCAGTTTTAAATGTAGATGGAGTTATGGCTACTGGAAAACAATATGACTTAGAAATCAACTTACCAGAAGACAATAGAACTGTTATTTACGGAATTATTAAAGACTGCTATCAAGAACCTGTTTGTGATGCAGTTGTTAAATTAGTAGAAGTTGTTTGTGAGCACGGTATGGATGAAAGAAGACCAGTTTCTCATACTTTTACAGATAAAAATGGTGAATTCGTTTTTGGACCTCTATGTGCTAACCGTGTATATGAAATTGAAGTATGGGTTGACAGAGTAAAACATTGTAAAGTATGTACTTCATGCAAACATGAAGGAAAGTGCTTAAAAGGTGTTGAATTAAAATGCAACCCTTGTCAAGAAAAGCCATGTGAGAGACCATGTGAAAAACCTTGTGAAGGACCTTGTAATAAAAATTGTAGATAATTATTAAAATGGAGCTTAGAAAATTCTAAGCTCCTTAATTTTACCAAATTCCCATTCTTCTTGCTAATTTTTTACCCTTTTTCATCATTTTTCTTTTGTTATCTCCCATAGCCTCTGAATACATCATTGCAACACCGGCAGTTACTATTCCACCTATTAACATTCCTTTTACAAATTTCATCTTGCTTCATCCTTTCATAAACTATTTTCTTAATTGTTTTTATTATGTCCTTTTTTGCTTTTTATATACGTCTTATACCAAGAATATAATTCATATACTGCAATAACTAATAAAAAGATTCCAAATAGCTTTCTTAATAGCTTTACATTCATTGTACTACTCAAACTTGCACTTAATATTGTTCCTACAATTCCCGATATTACAACAATCCATGATTCTTTTAAATTTATATTTTTATTTTTTATTCCTATTGTAATTGATGCAATTGCTGTCGGAACAAAAAAAACTAAATTAGTGGATTGTGAAATATGTTGATTCAAATTCATAAAATTGGAAAGGAGAAGAATTAAAACAGTTCCTCCTCCCATACCTATACCGACTAAAAATTCCAGAAACAAAACCTATTAGTATTTCAAACACATTCACATATCCTTACCTTAAAACAATATATTATAACTAGCATATAATAGAAAAATTACAAAAATTAATTTCAAATATTTATCTGATACTTTATTTAAAAGTTTAGCACCAGTAAATCCTCCTATTATTCCTCCAATTGCACAATATATTCCAATTTTCCAATTTATTAAATTATTTTTTGAATAAAAAATCGCAGTTGTTATTACCATTGGCAATACACAAAAAATTGATGTTGCCCTAGCCTTTTTGGGCTCCATCTTTAGTATATACATAAATGCTGGAACTAGTATTAAGCCACCTCCTGCAGTAAAAAGCCCACTAATTATTCCTGCCATAAAACCTGTTAATATTTTTTTCATATTCTTTTTCATTTATACTAGTATGTATTTTTTTATGTATAATTATTCATTTTATTAAATCAATTCTTGTTTTGACTTTTGAATTTCTTTTTCTGCAATTTCTGTTAATGCTAAATCACATTTCAACATTTGAACTATAATATGTTTTTTTAAACCTTCATCTTTTATTCTATCTGTTGCATCTAAAAATTCTTGTAAACTATTTAAATATCTTTTATTTTTTTCTTTCCATTCTCTATTATTTTCTGTTTGTTTATTTTTAGTAAAAATATCTTTAAAATTCATACAGTACACCTCTTTCGCATTTGTTACTTTAAGATAAGTTTTAATTACTTTTATCGTTATGTTGCTTGTATAATATGTAATTTTAGTATATCTCATGGTAAAATACAAGTGATCGACAAAATGTGACAAAGTTTGTTATTAAACTACAATAGAAAGGTTTGAATTACATGATTAAAATTAAACTATCTGATTTACTTGGAAAACATAAAATGACTCAGAAATCATTAGCAGACGCTGCCCATATCAGACCTGCTACAATTTCAAAGATGTATTATGAAGAAACTAAAAGAATTGATATCCAACAATTAAATAATATTTGTAAAGTATTTAATTGTGAGATTTCTGATCTATTAGAATATATACCAGATTCCAAAGACAAATAGTTATTAATTTATTTTTACTAATAGGTTTAATTTATTATAACAAAAAATACTAGCTTTTACTAGTATTTTTTTATTGTTTCAACTATGCTCTCTACCAAATATTCTACATCCTGTTCAGTATTATTTTTTCCAAAAGTTATTCTTAATGTTCCCTCAGCCTGTTCTCTAGGTAAACCTATGGCTGTTAATACATGTGATGGGGCCACACTACCTGTACTACATGCAGAACCGGCTGATGCACATATTCCTTTTTCATCTAAATCTAGTAAAAGGTGTTGTGCATTTACATTATTAAATGAAAAATTTGCATTTCCAGGAAGCCTTTTATATCTATCACCATTTAATTTTGCCGTTGGGATTTTTTCTTGTATTTTCTGTATATATAAATCTCTTAGATTTTGTAAATGTCTATTATATTCATCATAATTAAAATAAATATCTTCTATTGCTTTACCTAAGCCAACTATTTCAGCAACATTTTCAGTCCCCGCTCTTTTATCATGTTCTTGATGTCCTCCATCTTGAATCTTTTCAAATTGTATTCCATCTCTTACATATAATGCCCCTAGCCCTTTTGGAGCATAAAATTTATGTCCAGACATTGATAAACTATCAATGTTTAATGCTTTTACATCTATCCTTATATTTCCAATAGCTTGAACTGCATCTGTATGAAATATTATATTATTTTCTTTAGCTATTTTTCCTATTTTTTCAATTGGCTCAATAGTTCCAATTTCATTATTTGCAGTCATAATTGAAATTAAAATTGTATCTTTACTTATTGCATTTACTAGCTGACTTAAATCTATAAATCCATTTTCATCTACATTCAAATATGTTACTCTAAATCCCTGATTTTCTAGTGTCTTGCACGAATTAATTACTGCATGATGTTCTATTTTACTTGTAATTATATGATTTCCTTTACTTTTATTTGCATATGCTATTCCTTTTATAGCTAAATTATCACTTTCACTTCCACATGAAGTAAAATAAATTTCATTTTGATTGGCATTAATAGCATTTGCGACTCTTTTTCTTGCATTTTCTATTGCTCTTTTTGACTCTCTTCCAATTGCATACATTGCTGATGCATTTCCATATTTAAGCTCAAAATATGGAAACATTTCTTGTAATACTTCTTTGCTAACAGGTGTTGTAGCTGCATGGTCAAAATATAGAGTTCTCATATTTTTCCTCTTTTCTTTAATATGAATTCTATATTATTATATGCATAATTTACTATTTTATTTACTATTTTTTATAGTATTTTGTTCACTCCACCTTGTAACTCTTACATTTTGATATGCTTGTAATACTTCTGAGTATTTTCTATATTCATCCTCCCATACTATTGATGGAATTTTATCATATGCTTCAAAAACTTTTTCCGCTTCTGCCAAAAAAATCACTTGCTCCTGTGGGCTCATAAGCTTATATCTTTTAGAAAATTTATATAACTGATCCAACATTTGGTTTGCCTGAATAAAACCCCAAAAGTCTTTTACTTTTATACCAGCCATTCTAATTTGCAAAACAGCTGTTGCAATTAATGCAAATACTATAAATATTAGTAAGTATATTAATGTCATTATTTCCATTTTCGTTTTCCTTTTTTTATGATTTTTTTTATTGTATCATTATTTATTTTTTTGTGCAATATTATTAATATAATTACTTTTTTAAGATTTTTTTGTTTAATTAATAATTTGTATGATATAATAAATTTCAAATACTCAAAATTTGAAGGATGATATAATTATGGATCGTTTTAAAGAAACCAAAAAAGCTGGATTATTTGGAATAATCGGCAATATATTTTTATTAATAATTAAAGGTACTGTTGGTTTTGTTTTTAAAAGCCAAGCTATGATTGCAGATGCTGCCAATAGTGCAGGTGATATTTTTGCCTCACTTATGACTTTTATTGGTAACAAAATTGCAAGTGCTCCTGAAGATTCTGACCATAACTTTGGTCATGGAAAAGCAGAATATTTATTCTCTATGTTTATTGCAATTTCTATGATTGTAATTGCATTTAAACTTTTATATGATTCTGTTTACACTTTAATTAATGGTAGCAATTTAGTATTTTCTTGGCTTTTAGTTACTGTTTGTTTAGCTACAATTATTGTAAAACTTTCACTTTATTTATATACTTCAAGATTAGCTAAAAAGTACAATAATATTTTACTAGAAGCAAATAAAAAAGACCATTTTAATGACTGTATTGTAACAAGCCTTACTCTTGCCTCTATTTTATTTACTCTTATAAATATTTATTGGTTTGATAGTGTTGTAGGTATTATTATATCAATTTGGATTTGTATTACAGGATTTAAAATTTTTATGGAAAGCTATAATATTTTGATGGACAAATCAATAGATCCAAAAACTGAAGAAATAATCATAGATATAGCTCACAATTATAAAGAAATACAAAAATTAGATACAATATCTTCCACACCTGTCGGTTATAAATATATTGTAGTTTTGACTATATGTGTTGACGGAAATATGTCTACCTTTGACAGTCACAAATTAGCTGATAGATTTGAAAAAGATGTAAATGAATTAGATGATGTTTATAAAGCAATTGTACATGTAAATCCAGTTTAAATTATTTTAACTAAAGAAGCCGAGCAAATTGCTCGGCTCCTTTTTTATGGAGGTGGGGTAAGGAGGGTAAAATCTGGAATATTAACATGCCATTATGATTTTGTGTGGAATTGTAAAATTGCTACGTGAATCCACTAAAATATTTTTTCCGGTTCATTTTTAGATCTCCTTTGGGCGATAAACCGCCCTAAATATTTTTAGTTTTTTGGAAGCAAATTTTATACACTAGTAGTACCCTGATGGATACCGATAACGCATAATCCTCTTTTTCCTTTCTCTGACGGTATACATTGTCAGACCTCAAACTTTTCCTACTCTTCCATATATATAAGCATCCCTATTGGGAAACTACACTAAGATTATAGCACTAATTATTATTGTTGTCAATTATTTACGTAAACTATTTTTATTATGTACTTTATATATGGAGCATACTGTACTCCGCTACGAATAATGATTAACATAAAAGTAAACTCCAACTAGCGCTGGAATTTACTTTTATTTTTAGCTTATTACAATTTTGTCATCATCTGTTTTAATAACTGCCTTTTTATTTGGTTTAATATTTCCGTCTAAAATTTCTTCTGCAATTTTATCTTCTAATATATTTTGTATTGCTCTTTTTAGTGGTCTTGCACCATAGTTAGTATCAACACCTTTTTTAGCAATTAACTCTTTTACACTATTATCAATTTCCAATTCATAGCCTTTTTCTGCCATTCTTTTTGTTACTTGATTTAGCATAATATCAATTATTTGTTTAATATCTTCATCATTTAATTTATGGAATACAATTATTTCATCTATACGGTTAATAAATTCTGGTCTAAATTGTTTTTTTAATTCTCCCATAACATCTTTTTTAATTGTTTCATATTCTTTTTGGCTTTCATCTTTTTTGTCTTTTGCTGAAAATCCTAAAGTAGTTTTATCTGTAATTAGTCTTGCACCAATGTTAGATGTCATTATTATAACTGTATTTTTAAAGTTAACTGTCCTTCCTTGAGCATCAGTTAATCTACCATCATCAAGAATTTGAAGTAACATATTCATTACATCTGGGTGAGCTTTTTCAATCTCATCAAATAGAATTACTGAATATGGTTTTCTTCTAATTTTTTCTGTTAATTGACCACCTTCATCAAATCCTACATAACCTGGAGGAGAACCAATTAATTTAGATACAGAATGTCCTTCCATATATTCAGACATATCAATTCTAATCATTGCATCTTCATTTCCAAATAAGCTTTCAGCTAAAGCTTTTGATAATTCAGTTTTACCCACACCAGTAGGACCTAAGAATAAGAACGAACCTATTGGACGATTTGGATCTTTTAAACCAACTCTTCCCCTTCTTATAGCTTTTGCAACTGCATCAACAGCTTCATTTTGACCAATTACTCTTTGATGTAAAGTTTGCTCTAAGTTTCTTAATTTTTCATTTTCAGTTTGAGTTAATTTTTTAACTGGTACACCAGTCCAACTAGCTACTACTTCTGCTATATCTTCTTCTGTTAAAGTAGTTATACTTTTAGTATTTTTACTCTCCCATTTTTCCTTTTCTTTTTGTAACTTTTCTTTTTCTATGTTTATTTTATCTCTTAAACCTGCTGCTTTTTCAAAGTCTTGAACTTTAATTGCATCATCTTTTTCTTTGTTCATAGCAGAAATTTCTTCTTCTAATTTCTTTAATGTATCTGGTTGAGTATATGTTCTCATTTTTACTCTAGATGCTGCCTCATCAACTAAATCTATAGCTTTATCTGGTAAAAATCTGTCATTTATATATCTAGTAGATAGCTCAACTGCTGCTTTTATAGCTTCATCTGTTATTTTTACATTATGATGTGCCTCATATCTATCACGAATTCCTTTTAATATTTCTATTGTTTCTTCATTTGTTGGTTCTCCTACTGTTACTGGACTAAAACGTCTTTCTAATGCACTATCTTTTTCAATATACTTGCGGTATTCATTTAAGGTTGTAGCACCAATAACTTGAACTTCTCCTCTTGCAAGAAGTGGTTTTAAAATATTTGCAGCATCAACTGCACCTTCTGCTGAACCAGCTCCAACAATTGTATGAACTTCGTCTATAAATAATATAACATCTCCTGCTTTTTTAACTTCTTCTAAACATTTTTTAATTCTTTCTTCGAAGTCACCACGATATTTTGCACCAGCTACCATACTAGCAATATCTAAGCTTACTACTCTTTTATTTTTTAGCATTTCCGGTACATCTTCAGCAATTATCTTTTCGGCTAATCCTTCTGCTACCGCTGTTTTACCAACACCTGGTTCACCAATTAAACATGGATTATTTTTAGTTCTTCTTGATAAAATTTGTATAACTCTTTGAATTTCATCTTTTCTACCTATAACTGGGTCAAGTTTTCCTTCAGTTGCTTTTTTAGTTAAGTCTGTTCCATATTGATTTAGAGTAGGTGTTTGATTATAGCTACCTCTAGCTTTTCCTTTAGGTTGTTTTTCACTTGCTCCTGCATTTTCATCTTCATTTATAACCTTAACAATTTCATTGTATAATTTTTGAGGATTTATGTTTAAGTCCATCATTATTCTAACAGCAACACTATCACCTTCACGCATAATTCCTATAAGTAAATGTTCTGTTCCAATAAATTCAGAACCTAGTTTTCTAGCCTCTAAAAAGGCATTTTCAATAACTCTTTTTGAACGAGGTGTAAAGCCTATTTCACCTCTATTTTGAGATTTATCTCCTTTGCCTATTAAAACTTCGATTTCTTCTACAACATTTTCTGCTGTAATTTTTTGCATATTAAGTACTTGGCTTGCAACACCACTACCTTCTTTTACTAAACCATATAAAATATGCTCTGTACCTATATAATTATGTCCAAAACCTTGTGCTAGGTCTCCTGCATATTCTAATGCTTTTTCTGCTCTTTTTGTAAATTTATATACCATACATATACACTTCCTTTCTGTATTAGTCTAATTTTTTAATTTCGTCTCTTATTTTTGCTGCATCTTCATAACGTTCTTCTTTAATTGCTTTTTCTAGTTTACTTTCCAATTTTTGTTTTTTGCTTTCTTGTTTATTTTTCTTTGTTGCATTTTCAATATCTTTTAATACATCTTGTTTTTCATCATCACTTAAGCTACTTGTTGTTTCTATTTGCTCAGGCTCTTGACCAACTTCTCCAAAGAATGGATTATTAAATATATCATTATTAAATATTGTTCCCAAATTTCTACTTCCTAACATATTTGTTCTAGCAAAACTTGGTAAAAAGCTTTCTGTAAATGACATATTAAATAAATCTTCTATTTCTCTAGAAAAGTCTAAGCTTTCTAAACCTAATTTTTTTGCACATTTATCGCAAAGTGCTATTTCTCTTTTTTCTCCATTTATAACTTGAGTATATCTAAAGTTTACCTCATTTTTTCCACAATTTTGACATAACATAAAAATTACCTCCTTTATATTTATGTTTGGTCATTAGTCCTCAACTAAATTAACTAACATGTTTTTAAAAATTCTTGCTCTTAAAGTATCTTTAATTTCTTGAGGAACTGTTAATACATTGTCACTTGTTGCAACCTTTAATAGTTTAGCTTCTTTTTTAGAAATAATGTCTTCTGATAAGAAGTTGCTTATAAAAATGTCTACTTCTTGTGATGTTATTTTATTCTCCATACTGTTTATTACATGCATTAAATAATTGCTTTTGGTTACATTAACTTTTTCTATTTTAATGTGACCTCCACCACCTCTTCTGCTTTCTACATAATAACCTTGTGATGGTTTAAATCTTGTTGCTATTACATAATTTATTTGTGATGGCACACAATTAAAATGCTGTGCTAAGTCATTTCTTTGTATTTCAATAACATCTTCGTCTTCAAACATTTGCTTTATAAAATCTTCTATTACATCTGACATTCTCATTTTTATTTTCTCCTTTGACTTTGACTTTGACTTTCTTTGACCTACAATATATATTATACTCTCATTTTTTAGTTTGTCAATATGTTTTATAAAAAAAATTAAGAGTTTTTTATACTCTTAATTCTACTAGCTATATTTTCTATTGTTTTACTTCTTCATCATTTTTCTCTTTCAAACTTTCATAGAACCAATCCGTACTTTCCTTATACCTTTCTGGATTCCATGCTTTTCTCAAACTTTTATATGCTCTAAATAATAACATTATATCTAATATTGTAAGTAATTCTGATCCATAAAAGCCTATGCCCATGAATGCCAAGTCCAATATATCTGAAGCAATAAAAAATAATTGTATCAAGTCATAAATTAGTAACTGCCCTATTGGTATTATTGCAATAATTGCATATATTCTTGAACGATCTTCATCATATTTTTGAGTATAAAATCTCGCTATAACAGCTAAAATTAATGTAATAATCTCAAGAATCATTCCAAAATCAAAGTCTCCATATAAAAGTGGCATACAATATGTAAGTAAACTAATTAATGTTAATCCAATACAAACTGTTAGTATATTTTTGGCTTTATCTATATTTATCTTTTTTACATATTCTCTTTCATCGTTATCCATTTATTTTATCACCTATTTTTAAATTTTTACATTTTCTTCTTCATCATATAAAATTGCATCATCCTTATTTAATCTGTTTCTTTTTACTTCAATTTTTGAAACTTTAGATATCTGATAAATCAATAAAACAATAAGAAATGCATTTAATATCATTAAACCATACATTTTTATACTAAAAACATTATATGCCTCTATACATTTATCTACATAATATTCCCTATCACTTTTTAATTTTGCTCCTGTTAGTCCTATATCAATTCTAGATTTAACATTAGATTTTTCTTCAACATATTTTTCATCATAAATTTGCTTGAATTTTTCATTAGTATAAGTTGAATCCCAATTTAGTTTTATTCCTCCAAATGTTAAAATAGCTATTATAGTAAGTAAAAAAATTGCAATCAACTTTTTTATAAGCACTACCTTATTTTTTGAAAAATAATTTGATAATATGATAAATGCTAGTAATACTAAAATTGTAATTATGTAAGTATTCATCATTATTTGTTTTATATCTTCTATTGGATCTGTAATTGGTGATTTATATGTAGTTATAAAAGCTATTCCAGCTGTTATAAGAATAATAATTGCAGTTACCATTTGAAATATAACATATGTATTGTCTAGTGGAATATAATAATACACTCTAAAAAATCCACCTCTATAGTACTGCCTTACATAATTTCTATTTTCGTTCTCATCATTATCTTCTATCTCTTGGCTTCTTCCAAAAGAAGGAACATTTCCTCTTCCCATATATGCCATAAAACTTTCCCCTTTTTTATTTCAATTTTTATTGTTTACTTTTCTTTGTCATATTTTCCATTTTCTTTGTTCTTATTTTTTGTTCTTCTAATGTCATCCATGCAAAATATGATGATACAAATTCCCCATATTTAGTTGTATCTTCTTGTCCTTCTATATTGCCTATTTCTTCTTTCATATTAAAATTTGATTTGTTTTTTCTATTCATAAACACACACTCCTATTAATAATAGTTATGTGCATTTTTATTTTGTTTATTCACTTAAAATATATTTTTCAATTACCTTTGCAACTCCATCTTCATTATTGCTATCTGTTACTATTTTCCCCATTTGCTGAATATATGGTGCACTATTTGCCATTGCAACACCTAGTCCTGCATTTTCTAGCATTGTTTGATCATTTACATTATCACCAATTGCAATTACTTCTTCCTTTTTTATTCCTAATTTCTCAATTAAAAATTCAATTGCATTCCACTTAGTAGTATTTTCATTTGTTATTTCAGTATAATAGTATTCTATAGAATACACATCTGTGCCCATCTTCATTAGTTTTCTTGTCATATGTCCTACATCTAATACATCTATTTCTTTTATAGACCTTAATCTTTTTATTATACTATTAAATATTATGCTGTTATCATCACAAACTGTTATTTTAGTATAATCAACTTCTTTTCTATTTAATACATAATTATATACGTCATTTGTAAGATATATATTTGTTTTTTTATTATCAGGCTTATTTGCATTTTCATGGTTGTAAAACATTACATTATAATTTAAAGATTTTGCAATAATTGAATTTTCAGTATAAACACTATAATAAATGCTGTTTTCTTCACATATTTTAATTAACTGCAAAACTTTTTCTTTACTTAAAAACTGCTCATATATTATATTTTCAGTATCGAATTCATATATCATTGCCCCATTTCCACAAATAGCATATTCATTTGCACCTATTTCGTTTCCAAAGTTTTGTACTGACATTGCACCTCTTCCAGATGCTAATACTATTTTAGTACATTTATTTATTGCGTTTTTAATCGCATTTTTATTTCTATCTGATATTTGACCATATGAATCAAGTAAAGTTCCATCTAAGTCAATTGCCACTAATTTGTACATAATTACCTCTCTTATTTTTTCTAATCACATTATATTCTTTTGTGGTTTATATTGTCAATGTATATTTTTTAAAACCCCTTGCAAAAGAAATGTAAAACATATATAATAAGTTCATGCCAATGAAAATATGTAAATTTTGGAAGGAGAGATCATTATGAACATTAAAATAGTATCTAAAGATTTAATAGCAACAGATGCAATTAAAGATTATATTGGTAAAAAATCAGAAAGATTAGTAAAATATTTTGGAGAAGAATTTGATGTAACTGCAACTTTCAGAACCGAAGGTGGCTTACAAATAGCTGAAATAGAAGTAAAAACTCCAACTGATAGATTCAGAGCAACTACAGAACACAAAGATTTATATGCTTCTATTGATAAAGATATTGATATTTTAGAAGGTCAAATTAGAAAAATGAAAACTAAAAAAGACCAACAAAATATGACAGATTCTATTCGTATTAAAGAAATGGCTCACTCTGAAGAAGCTATTGTTGAAGGAGAAATCATTAAAACAATATATTATGATATAAAACCTCTTTCACCAGAAGATGCCAAATTAAAATTAGAAGAAAGACCTAAAGATAAATTTTTAACATTTATTAACGTAGAAACAGGTAAAGTAAATGTTATTTATCGTTTAAAAGATAATAATAATTTTGGTCTTGTAGAGCCAGAAGCTTAATTTAAAAGAAGAGTTCCTAAATATTTGGAACTCTTTTTTGTCATCTTAGAAAAATTCTTAAACTTTTCTAATGTGACAATTTAAAACTATTTCATATTGTTTTCAGCTTGTTGAATCATTTTTCTAACCATGTTTCCACCGATTCTACCAGCATCTTTAGAAGATAAATCTCCATTGTATCCTTGTTTTAAGTTAACACCAACTTCGTTAGCAACTTCATATTTGAATTTGTTTAGAGCTTCTTTAGCTTCTGGAACTACAGATTTATTGCTATTTGTCATATTTTTCACCTCCTAGAATGTGATTATTTTTGTTTTTGAAAAAACGTTTTTTGCTTTTTCATTATTTAT
>CAKPKQ010000003.1 GCA_934167305.1 uncultured Clostridia bacterium
ACCGAACACAGAAGTCAAGCTCCAATGTGCCGACGATATTTGCGGGTTACCCTGCTGAGAAAATAGGTTGTCGCCAGATTTTTTTTATTTATTTAATAATTTATTTTTTTATATAGATATAATTACATATCATATGACAGATAAATTGATATTAATTTATTTTTGCTGACAAGATGTTTATTACATAATATGTATTTATTTCGCTATATTTAAAAGCTATTAAATAGTTAAAATACAAATTTAAAATTATAATTTAAGACACTAATAATTATAATTTTAAATTTGTATTTTTTTGTAAAATTAAATTGAAGGGAATGTCTTAAACAAATTATAATGTAAAACTTGTATTTTGAAAAAAATACAGCTATAATAAGTATATACTTATTTGTGTATGTTAACAAATATAAAATTAGATGAGGTGTGTTATGTATAATAGAGAAAATTATAAGGTTAGATTTTTAGAAGATTTATTAAGGGATTTTTCGTTACGTGCTAAAAGAGGAGATGTGGAAATAAACAGATTATATAATGGGTACAAAACAATGTTAGAAAATGAAATTAATAAATCTACAGATAGAGTTGCACAAATTAAAGAAAGATATGAAATATTAGATAAGGTATATAAAATTTTTTCTGATGGTGAAACAAGAGATTTAATAGCAAACAATGGTATTACAGCCAAAAGCCTAATGGAAAAATATGGAGAAAGAATAATAGGTGACAATAAAAGGACATATGGAATGTCTGAAATGTTTAACCAAGACTTAATATCTTCATATAAAAGAAGTGATAATACAATTGGGAAAAAGATAAAATTTATTCCAAAAGAGGGAGAACCTTATAGAATACCAGAAATATCTGGAAAGACAGTTACTATTAGAAAAAGTGGTGAATTATATTTTCAAAATTATGTAGGAGTTCAAAAAGATTTAGCTAGATATAAAATTCAAAAAAGAGATAACAAAACAGGTGAAGTAAGTGAATTTGATGTCTTTACTAATATTAGTATAGTGCAGATGGACGAACCACAATATAGAGATGCTGTATTATACGAATTACTTGGAGAAAACAATATTGAGCTTTCAAATGCAGAAGGTTATGTTGGAAGTATAGCAAAAGCAAATCCTGAAATTGAAGAAGGAAAAGAAAGAAAAAGCTCTGATTTATATACATATAGAATTGATGACAAATATGGTATAGAGTATGATGCAGAAGAACTTACAGCGGTTACATTATTTAAGCAATATGAAAAAAGTCTAAAAGAAAAAAGTGAAAATAGTAACAAAAAAGATAATGAAGGGCCACAACTTTAAAAATTAAAAAGGAGAAACAATGGGAAAGGTAAGTTGGAAACCAGGAACATTTATATATCCATTACCAGTAGTAATGGTATCTTGTGGAGATATGAATAAAAGTAACATTATAACAGTTGCTTGGACGGGAATAATAAATACAGATAAGCCAATGTGCTATATATCTGTTAGAAAACAAAGATATTCTCATGATATAATACAAAAAAATAAAGAATTTGTTATTAACCTAACAAATAAAAAATTAGCATATGCAACAGATTGGTGTGGGGTTAAATCAGGTGCAAAAGTTGATAAGTTTAAAGAAATACATTTAACAAAAGAAAAAGCTAAATTTGTTAAATGTCCACTTATAAAAGAAAGTCCAGTGTCTATTGAATGTAGAGTTGTTGAAGTAAAAGAATTAGGAACTCATGATATGTTTATGGCAGAAATTTTATCAATTGATGCGGATGAAAAATATATTGATAGTAAAGGTACATTTGACATAACAAAATGTGATTTAATTGCATATGCAAATGGAAAATACTTTACTTTAGGAAAACAAATTGGAAAATTTGGCTATTCAGTACAAAAAAAGAAAAGAAAATGAGCTAGAATAGTTGACATATTTAGAAAAACATGGTATGATATTTAAGCGTATGTGAGAAACATACGCTTAAAAAAATGAAAATGAAAAAGCATAAAGCTGGAGGTGTGTTAAATGGCTACAAAGGGAGCAAGAGAACCAATTACATTAGAATGTACAGAATGTAAAAGAAGAAATTATTTAACAGAAAAAAACAAAAAAAATAATACAGACAGATTAGAAGTTGTTAAATATTGCAAATTCTGCAAAAAACGTACAACACATAAAGAAACAAAATAAGCCTTTTGAGGAGGAAAGAAGATGCCTAAAAAAGAAGTATCTAAAAATGACAAAAAAGAGAAGAAAGAAAATAAGCACTTTTTTAAAGATTTTAAGGCAGAATTAAAAAGAGTAATTTGGCCAACACCAAAGCAACTTGTAAATAATACTGTTGCTGTTATTGTGATTGTAATTATTACAGCTATTATTGTATTTGTATTAGATGTAACTTTTGAATTGGTTAATAAACAAGGTATAAACAGAGTTAAAGAATTTGTTGAAACACATAAAGAACAAACAGAAAATACTAATGATCAAGCAGAAGAAGCAATTAACAATACTTTAGATGAAGAAAGTTCTAACAATGAAGCTGAAAATAATACAGTAAATGAATAATAAGGAGGCTAAAAATATGTCTCAACAAGAAGAATTAGTGCCAAGATGGTATGTAGTACATACTTATTCTGGTTATGAAAACAAAGTAAAAACAGACTTGGAAAAAACTATAAAAAATAGAGAATTAGAAGAATTCTTTTTTGATATTGTTGTACCTATGGAGGAACAAATAGAAATTAAAGAAGGACAAAGAAAAACAAATCTAAAAAAAGTTTTCCCTGGATATGTTTTAGTAAAAATGATTGTAACAGAAAAAACATGGTATATAGTAAGAAATACTAGAGGTGTTACAGGCTTTGTAGGTTCAGGTACAGATCCTATTCCTTTAACAGATGATGAAATTAGAAAAATGGGATTTGAGCAAGTAGAAGTTAATGTAGATTATGGTGTTAATGACACAGTTCGTATAATGGATGGTCCATTAACAGATTTTACAGGAACAGTTACAGAAATCAACAAAGAAAAACATAAAGTTAAAGTATTAGTTTCTATGTTTGGAAGGGAAACGCCGGTTGAGTTGGAGTTTTCTCAAGTCCAAAAAATCTAATTTTAATTTATAACTTCGTATTACTTTGTTAACCATCACAAAATTTTCTTCAACATACACACGTATAGTTTCAGAAAATTTTGCTCGGTTGCCTCGTACTACTCGTTCTAAATTAAAATTACAATAATTTGTAATTTAGGTTTTGTTTTATAACATAAATAGTGTGCTATAAATCAAAATTTTAGATTAATATACATATTACAAAACAATAAAGGAGGTGCTATAATAATGGCAGAGAAAGAAGTTAGTAATATTATAAAATTACAAATTCCTGGAGGTAAAGCATCACCAGCTCCACCAGTTGGACCAGCATTAGGTGGTAGTGGTGTTAACATTATGGACTTTGTAAAGCAATTCAATGACAGAACAGCACAAATGGCAGGAACTGTAATTCCAGTTGTTATAACTGTTTATAAAGATAAATCATTTGAATTTATTACTAAAGAACCACCAATGGCAGTTTTAATTAAACAAGCTGCAAAAATTGAAAAAGGTTCTGGAAAACCTAATAGAGATAAAGTTGCAAAATTAAATAAAGCACAAGTTGAAGAAATCGCTAAAAAGAAAATGCCAGACTTAAATGCAGCATCATTAGAAGCAGCAATGAGTATGGTAGCAGGAACTGCTAGATCTATGGGTGTAGTTGTAGAAGACTAAAAAATAAATTGGGAGAAAATTAATTAACAATTTTCGTTTGAACCAAAGGAGGTAAACATGAAAAAAGGAAAGAGATATCAAGAAGCTGAAAAGTTAGTTGATAGAAAAAAATTGTATACTGCTAAAGAAGCATTAGATACAATTGAAAAAATGCCAAAAACAAAATTTGATGAAACAGTAGAATTACACATGAAATTAGGTGTGGATTCAAAACAAGCTGATCAACAAGTAAGAGGAACAACAGTACTTCCAAATGGTACTGGTAAAACTCAAAAAGTATTAGTATTTGCTAAGGGACCAAAAGCAGACGAAGCTACAAAAGCTGGAGCTGATTTTGTAGGAGCAGAAGAATTAATACCAAAAATTGAAAAAGAAAACTGGTTTGATTATGATGTTATAGTTGCAACTCCAGACATGATGGGTGTTGTAGGTAGATTAGGTAAAGTATTAGGACCAAAAGGTTTAATGCCAAACCCTAAATCAGGAACAGTAACAATGGATGTAGCAAAAGCAATCCAAGAAATTAAATCAGGAAAAGTTGAATACAGACTTGATAAAAACAATATTGTTCACCTAGGTTTTGGAAAGGTATCATTTGGAGCAGATAAACTATTAGAAAACTATGAAACAGTTGTAAATGCTATTATAAAAGCAAAACCAGCAGCTGCAAAGGGACAATACATTAAAAGTGTAGCTATATCTACTACAATGGGACCAAGTATGTATATTGATCAAAAATAAATAATATTGCCGAAGAAAGTAAGCATACACTTAAGTCTTACCGAGGTAAAGAATGAAACGGAAATATCATCCAATCAATCTTTGTCTTAGTAAGAATAGGCATTATTGATTGGATGTTTTTTAGATTAAATTGCATTCATATAAAATTTGGGAGGTGAAAAAATGGCAAGTGAGAACATTTTAAAACAAAAGGAAGAAGAAGTTAGCAAACTAGCTGAAAAATTAAAAGAAGCAAAAGTTATTCTTTTAACAGATTACAGAGGAATTAATGTTGCTGATGTAACAAAACTAAGAGCAGATTTAAGAAATACAAATAGTGAATACAAAGTTATTAAAAACAACATTATAAAAAGAGCATTAGATGCAAATGGAGAAAGTGGATTAGATGATTTATTAGAAGGACCAACTGCAATTGTAATTGGAACTGAAGATTATTTAGAACCATCTAAAGTAATATACAATTTCTCAAAAAACAATGAATTCTACAAAATTAAAGGTGGAATTATAGAAGGCAAAGTAATGACAGCTGAAGAAATTATAACTTTAGCAAAATTACCATCAAGACAAGAACTTATGGCAAAATTGGCAGGTGCTTTACTTGGCAATATTACAAAATTGGCTGTTGCGCTTGATGCAGTTAGGGAACAAAAAGCTAACGCCTAAACAAATTATAAAGTTTAGAATATGATTATTCTAAGTTGATTAAAATAAAAAATTATTAAAAATAAAATAAAGAAGGAGGTCATTTTAAAATGGCAAAAATTGATGAATTATTAGAAACTATCGACACTTTAACAGTTGTTGAATTAGCAGAATTAGTAAAAGGAATTGAAGAAAAATATGGAGTATCTGCAGCAGCAGTTGCAGCACCTGCAGCAGGAGCAACAGCTGGAGCAGCTGAAGAAAAATCTTCATTTAACGTAGTATTAAAAGAAGCTGGAGCAAACAAAATCCAAGTAATTAAAGTAGTTAGAGATGCTACAGGATTAGGATTAAAAGAAGCTAAAGATTTAGTTGATGGAGCTCCAAAAACAGTTAAAGAAAACGTAGCTAAAGCAGAAGCTGAAGAATTAAAAGCTAAATTTGAAGAAGTTGGCGCTACAGTAGAATTAGCATAGTTTTAAACTAAATAAATAATACAAGAGTACTAAATTGAAGTGAGTTCTTAAATTATTTCAATCAAAGTGCTCTTTTTTTATTGTATAGAAAAAATTGGTAATATAATAAGAATAAATAACCTTAAATAGTAGAAGTAACTATGTGAATATTGTGCTATATTGTATAGATAAAATGTTAAATCAGGTATTTCTCACAAAAACTACTCATTGATTAATAATTTATAATTGACTTTAATAAATATAAGTTATAAAATAGAAAAGTAAACATATCAATTATTATGCTTACATAGTAAAAACAAAAGGAGAGTAAATTAAATAATGGTAATATTATTAGATGCTATGGGTGGAGATAATGCACCAGATGCAACAATAAAAGGAGCTGTAAGAGCTATAAATCAGATTGACGCTGAAATTCTATTAATAGGAAATAAAGATATAATAAATAAAAAAGTAAAAGAATTATATAATAAAAATGATATATCAGAAATATCATCTAAACTAAAAATATATCATACTACAGAAACAATAGAAATGGAGGATACTCCAACAGTTGCAATTAAACACAAAAAAGATTCATCGATGGTTGTAGGTTTTAATCTATTAAAAGAAGGCAAAGGAGATGTATTTATCTCAGCAGGTAATTCAGGTGCATTACTTACAGGAGCAACATTATTAGTTGGGAGAATAAAAGGTGTAGATAGACCAGCATTAGCAGGAATTTTACCAGCATATAAGAGTCGATTAGTTCTAATGGACTGTGGTGCAAATACAAATTGCAAACCAATTAACCTTTTACAGTTTGCTCAAATGGCAAGTATATACTTAGAAACAACAATTGGTGTAAAAAATCCAAGAGTAGGGTTATTAAACATTGGAACTGAAGAAACAAAAGGCAATGAATTAATGAAAGAGTCATATAAATTATTAAAAGAACAAAGCAAAGATCTTGGAGTTAATTTTATTGGAAATGTTGAAGGAAGAGATGCTTTTTCTGGAAATGTTGATATTGTTGTAACAGATGGATTTACAGGAAATAATTTTTTAAAAGCAGTTGAGGGATTAGGAAAATTTGTAAAAAGAACATTATCAGAAAGTTTAAAGAAAAATTTATTATCTAAAATAGCAGCACTTCCAAGTATGCCAGCAATAAAAAGATTTGCAAAAAGTGTAGATTATAAAGAATATGGTGGGGCTTTATTCTTAGGAGTAAAAAAACCAGTAGTAAAAGCACATGGAAGTAGTGATGAAAAATCATTTGAATTTACCATAAAACAAGCTGAACAATTTGTAAAAAATCAAGCAGTTGAAAAGCTAAAGGAGCAATTTACAAAGGAAACAGCTGAAAAAAATAATTAAAATAATAAAAATAAAATATTTGTTTAAATTGCTTGACAATTATGCTGACTTGTATTATCTTTTAGATAAAGAATTTAAGCAGAATAATAAAGGAGGTGGCTAAAGTATCATGAGTTCAGAAGAAGTTTTTGAAAAAGTAAAAGAAACTATTATAGAACAAATAGGTGTAACAGATACAGCAGTTACTATGGAGGCATCTTTTATTGATGATTTAGGAGCTGATTCATTAGACATAGTTGAATTAATTATGGCATTAGAAGAAGAATTTGATATGGAAATTCCAGATGCTGATGCAGAAAAAATAGTTACAGTAGGCGATGTTGTTGAATATATTAAAGAACATGTTGCATAAGAAAAAATATAAGGAATGGTATAGTTATAGACTATACTATTTTTTTGGTTTAAATTTAAATAGAACTATTGAAAAATAACAAAAATTATATTATTATAATTGCATAACAAATCAAAAGAAAAGTAATAAAGAGGAACTAAAAATGACAAAAGCTAAAAGCATTGCGAGAGTACACACACATATACGTGATTTATTAGAGAATAAACAAGCTAAGAGATTAGCTTTATTAGTTGAATATAGAAAACAGACTATTAAAACATAGTCTGTTTTTATTGTGATTAAAGATTCGGAAGGATGGAATAACATAAACAAATAGAAAACTACAGGCAAATGAAAAAAGGAGGAAAAAATGAAATTAAAAGAAAAAAATAATAATTTAAAAGAAAATGGTATTACTTTAATAGCATTGATAGTAACTATTGTAATACTATTAATTTTAACAGGAGTTACACTAAATGCAGTGTTTAGCGATAATGGAATAATAAAAAGAGCACGAGATGCACAAACCAAAACAGACCAAGGGGTACAAAAAGATTTGGAGCCAATGGGGGAACTAGAAGATTTAATAAATAAAAATTCAGGGGAAAATAAAGAAGAAAATGCAGTAAAAATTTCAACATTAGTAGGAACAGTAGTAGACAAAAACACAAAAGCAGTAGATGCATATGGAAACAAAATAACAATACCAAAAGGATTTAAAGTATTACCACACGGAACAGAAGCAGGTTCAGCAACTTATACTTATAGTGGAGATAATATTCCAGCAGTACAAGATGGAATAGTAATAGAAAATGAAACAGATGGCAACCAATTTGTATGGGTACCAGTAGGAACAATAAAAAATAAAGACAATACAACAAATACAATAACACTTGGAAGATATAGTGATTTTACGGCCAAAGATGGGATATATATACCCGCACAAAGTGCAGAAGATTATACACAAGAGGTTTTAATAGATACAACATGTAAAGAATTATGTACATTTAGAGAAGGTGGAGACAAAACAGAAGGCACTTTAACTGTAAAAAATGCAACAGCAAGAGACTTAGAAGCGTTTGTAAAAACAAGTTTAGCAAATGGTGGGTATTATATAGCAAGATTTGAAGCAAGTGGAACAAGTACAAGGATAGGTTCAAAATATAATCAAACAGTATTAACTTATATAGAACAGACAAATGCAGCAAAAGCAGCAAGAGAAATGTATGGAGAAGTAAAAGAAAATAATAAATTGATATATGCATCTGATTTAGTAAATAGCTATGCATGGGATACAGCAATAATATTTATACAAACATATTCAACAAATGTAAGCGCCAATAATTATGCAAATCAAAATAAAGGTGGGGATGGAGTCGAACAGAAAACTGGATTAACGAATGATAAGTATTGTAATATATGGGATATGTCAGGAAATATTCATGAATGGACTACAGAAACTACAAATAGAGTATCAAATGGGCATTTTGGTATAGCAAGAGGTGGAGACTATGGATTTTATGATAATGAAATTTTTGGTACAACTAAAGACCGTAGAAACCATAATTTTGTTGATATTGGAAGTAGTAAATATACAGGATTACGTTCGATTTTATATGTAAATTAATAGAAATAAAATATTTATAAAAAAATACCTCCAGTATAATAAAAACATATTGGAAGTATTTTTCATTCTTGCACAAGAAATATATATTATGATATAATTGCCGAAGAAAGAGGTGGAAGAATGGATAAAATTTTAATTAAAAATGGAAAAGTGTTACTTTTTAGAAATAATGATGTAATAATTGAAGAAAAAGACGTTTTAATAGAAAATGGAAAAATAATAAAAATTGAAAAAAGCATACAAGATAAGGTTGATAAAGTAATAGATGCAAAAAATCATATAGTTATGCCAGGTTTAATAAACACACATGCTCATATACCAATGAGCATATTTAGAGAGACCACAGAAGGATGTAAGCTATATGAATGGCTAAATGATAAAATTTGGCCAATAGAAGATAAACTAACAAGAGATGATATATATTGGGCTAGTATGTTATCATATATTGAAATGATAAGCACAGGAACAACTTGCGTAAATGACCAATATTTTATGCCAGAGCAAATTAGAGACGCTGCTGTTAATTCAGGAGTAAGAGCAGTTATTACAAGACCAATTGTTGACATGGGAGGAGATTTACAAACTAGAATAGATGAATTTAGAGCATTTTATGAGTTAAGAGATGAAAACAATGACTTAATTACATATTCTGTTGCTCCACATGCCTTATATACATGCTCAGATAAAGCTTTAAAGGCTTGTGCAGACTTAGCAAAAGAATATAACTTACCAATACATGTACACTTTTTAGAAAGTATTGATGAAATAGAGGACATAAAAAATAAACATGGTAGATCAGCAATCCAAGTATTAATGGATTATTTTAAAGATGTACACACAATATTAGCACATTGTGTAAAACTAACAGATGAAGACATAGAAATTTTAAAAACAATGGATTGTGGAATTGCACATAATCCTGTATCAAATTTAAGATTAGGATGTAAAATAGCTGACACAACTAAATATTTAAAGCAAGGTTTAAACGTTGCACTTGGCACAGATGGCCAAGGTTCAGGAAGTAATATGGATATGTTTGAGACTATGAGAGTAGCTTGTTTAGCTCAAGGTGGAATACATGAAAATGAAGAAAGAATTACAGCGAAAGATGCAGTTAAAATGGCAACAATAAATGGAGCTAAATTATTACAATTAGATAACAAAATAGGTAGTATTGAAGTTGGAAAAGATGCAGATATAATATTAGTAAATATAGAAGAAAAATTGGATAATATTACAATGCTTCCAAATTTAAATGAAATTGCTAATTTGGTGTATAATACATCTGGAAGATGTGTTGATACTACAATTGTAAAAGGCAATATATTAATGGAAAATAGAGTTATAAAACATATAGATGTTAATGAAGTTATAAATAAATGTAATGCAATATTGAAGAGACTAAGTAAATAATACAAAATACCTGTCAATACCTGGCAGGTATTTTACTTGTAAATTATGTAAAGTTGTGCTATAATAATAACATGCTGGAAAAACCAGTTTCATATATGTTTAGCAGTGCTAGACGTAAATAGTAAAACAAATTGGAGGAAAAAACATGAAATTATTTGCAACAGTTCGGATTGATGAAGAAAAAAATGCAGGTTATCTTGTAAGAGCTTTTTTTAAAGCTTACAAAGCAGAAAACATTCTTTGCTTGAGCGGAGATGAAGCATTCATTCGGATTGATCTTGAAAACACAGAGCAAGAAAAAATTGACTTCCTCGCTGAGGCAATCGCACATTGCAAAATTATTAATCTTCGTCATGGAGAAGTTCCAGCTGACATGCAGAACGAATCTGATGAAGAAGAAAACGTAATTGAGGAAAGCAAAGAAGTGACAGAGGCCACAGAGAAAACACCAGAACAGAAAGAATTTGAAGAGAAGCTAGTACAAATAGCTACATATAGTTCCTCATACGAGGAATTTAAGGAAAGGCTTTTAGCAGGAATGCAAATGAGCGCTAACCTTAAACGGATTTTTTCTCATTTAGTTGAGGCTGCAGAAGAGACAAAAGTTATCAGCTGGAAAAATGTGATGAAAAACTATGAAAGAAACTATAGCGAACCAATTAGCTCTCAAAGGTGTAATCTACAGGCAAAAGTAAAGTCAATTACTGGATTAAATGTGTTAGAGTGCATTTCGGCGGTAGCTAATCATAAAAATGATTGCTATACAGCAGAAAAAAATGTGGATGATGGAAAATCTTCAACTGAGCAAATTAGTAATGAAGATGATAGCCAAGTTGTAAATGGACAAACTAAAAATGAAGAATGTTCAGAGGCAAGTCCACAGGACAAAAAAGAAATGACACAACAGGGAATTGTTAATGAAAAAAGAGAAAATGGAATAGAATCACTTTTAAGTATCATTGACAAAACACAAAGTCTTTCGGAAAGAGTGGAAGCGGTAATGTCTGAAATGGAGCTTCCAGAGAATCAACCTCAAAAGGTTGAAATTCAAAAAATGGTTGAAAGATTAATTACACAACCTGTAATTGATTTCTCACAGGAAAATGTGGAAACAAGAATGATTTTTGCTAATATGGTAAATGTTTTTATGAAAAAACATGGAAGAAAAGCATATATCAAAGCAAAAGAATTTTTGCAAGAACTACAAGCAATAATTTTGACTGATGAAGAATTGGAGCAGTTCAAAATCGAAATCTAATTTGAGGTACTAGCCCCACTAGAATTTCTAGTGGGGCTTATTTTTTTTCATTAAGAAAAAAACTTAAAACTATTGGAAAATCAATAAATATATGATATAATTACAACGTAAATTTTAACAAAAGATATTAGCTAAAATTATAGTATAAAGAAAAAGGATTGAATTTTTATGAGTAGTAATTATGAAGAAGAAATTAAAAAGCTAATAAAAAAAGGTTATAGTTTAGAGTTAATATCTGAGGAATTTGACATACCAAGAGAACGATTAGTGAGATACAAGAATCAGATTAGTCAAAAGGATAAAAAGCCAAAGGTAGATTCGACACGTAAAAAAATAGAAGACATGATTTCAAAATATAATATGCTTTTTAAACCAGAAGATAATAAAACGGAGCAAACAAGTAAACAAGATGAATTAAATGAAGAAGAAATAGATCAGCTCGTACAAAAAATAGAAGGCTTAATAGATAAATTAAATAAAAAAGATAGTAATCAGTTAAAAATTGCAATTAGAACATATATAAGGCGATTGGAAGAAGCAATTGGGCAAAAAGCTGAAAGGACAAATGATATAGAAGAACTTGAGAAACTTTCTAGAAAAATTACACCTAAAATATGCAAGGAAAGTTTAATGGGTTCAAGTGGTACAAAAACATTAATTCAAACAAAAATATCAAAAATAAAACAAGAGATATTTATTAGGCAATTAAAAGAAAATGTTCCAAAAGAAATAAAACAGGTTGTTAAAGGACTAGCTGATGGGACACTTGACATTGATAAGGCAAATGAAGCAATTAACAATGAGGCAAAAAGAAGAGTTAAAAAATCTCCAAAAGGTAGTTTTGCATTAACAGAAGAGAGACACAGGAATCAAATTTTAATGCAGATAAATACTGCATTAAAAGAAAAAGGGGAAAAATACCCTATAAAAGACTTAAAAGCAACAACAGAAAAATTAGTACAATTCGAAAATCTTGACCAATTACAAGTTGCAGAAATAACAGCAAAAAATGCAATTTCTAGAAAAGAATTTGCTACAGCAAAAGCGATTTGCAGTATTTTCGCTTCGAGAGTAAGAGCAGATGAGTCAAAACATATAGCTTCATTAAGAAAACAAGTAAAATTAGCAGAACTTGGAGAAATGGCTAAAAGTATGTTAACAAATTGTAAAACATACAAACAACAAGAAGAATATTATAACTTGTTAGAAGCTACAATGAAAGCAGAAGGTATAAGTCCAAATCAAATACCAATAGGAAAGAATGATAGTGGAAATACAATATATTTAGGTAAGATTTGGAATGATGAAAAACAACGATAAATTAAACTTAAGAAAAGGTGAAATAACAAATGTATTTAAAAAGAATAGAAATGCAAGGATTTAAGTCTTTTGCAGATAAAACAGTATTAGAATTTAAACCAGGAATTACAACAGTAATTGGACCAAATGGTTCTGGAAAAAGTAATATATCAGATGCAATCCGTTGGGTATTAGGAGAGCAAAGCATGAAGTCTTTAAGAGGTGCAAAATCTGAGGACATCATTTTTGCAGGAACACAAGCAAGAAAATCATTAGGTTTTGCAGAAGTATCAATTGTAATTGATAACAATGATAACAAACTTCCTATTGAATACTCAGAGGTAACAGTTACAAGAAAAATATATCGTAGTGGTGAAACAGGTTACTTTATAAATAAAGTACCTTGTCGTTTAAAAGATATTTTAGAACTATTTATGGACACAGGTATTGGTAAAGACGGGTATAGTATAATAGGGCAAGGTAAAATTGACGAAATTTTAAGTAATAAATCAGAAGATAGAAGACACATTTTTGAAGAGGCAGCTGGAATAGTTAAATATAGAACTAGAAAGCAAGAATCAGAGAAAAAGTTAGAGCAAACAAAATTAAATTTACTTCGTATAAATGATATATTAGCAGAAATTGAGGCAAATATTGAGCCTTTGAAATTGCAATCAGATAAAGCAAAACAATTTTTGGATTTAAGAGAAGAACTTAAATCTATTGAGGTGGGGCTATTTATATATAACATCAATACATATAAAGAAAAGCTAGAACAACTTGTAAAAGATGAAGATATTATTACTTCTCAAAAAGAAGCGGAAGATAGCAAAATGGAAGCACTACAAGCTTCTAAAGAAGAATTAAGACAAGTTGTAGATGATATTACAGCTCAAATTGAAAATATGCAAAATATAGGGTTTGAAAGTTCAAATAAAATAGAAAAAATAAACTCTGAAATAGGAATATCAAATGAAAGAATACAAAATAATAGTGCAAATAAGCAAAGACTTGAAACTGAAATATTAGAAGTAAAAAGCAGAATAGAGGAACTAAAAGAGGAACAAAAACAAAAATTAGAAAAGAAAACAAATTTAACATCAAATAAAGAAAAATTTGAGAAAGAGTTAGCAGAAAAAGAGGCAGAACTTGCAGAATTATCAAAAAAATTATCTGATAAAGAGCTAGAAATAGAAGGTAAAAAGCAAATTGTTCAAGATAATATAGATAAGAAATATGAATTGGCAGCAGAAATAAATACACAAGATGTTAATTATGATAACTTAGAAAAACGTAAAAAGCAATTAAAAAATGAAATTGACTCAGTTATATCTGAATTAGATTCTACAAGATATGGTAAAAATGAAATTTCAAAAGGGTTTTATGATATAGAATCAAAAAGAAATACTGCAGTAGAAAAGCTAGAAAAAAGTGTTAAAACAAAAGATGAAAACATGCAAAAATTAAAACAATATGAAGAAGAAATTTCAAAACTTGTATATACACAAAGAATGAAACAAGCAAGACATCAATTCTTAATCGAAACTGAAAAAGAAAAAGAAGGATATAATAAAACAGTTAAATCTTTATTGGTAGCATGTGATAAAGACTCAAGTTTAAATAAGGGAATACATGGAGTTTTAGCAAACTTAATTTCAGTTGAAAAAGAATATGAAACAGCAATTGAAATGTGTTTAGGGCAAGCATTGCAAAATGTTGTAACATCAACAGAACAAGATGCGAAAAAAATGATCGAATATTTAAGAACAAACAGCTTAGGAAGAGCATCATTTTTACCAATAGCTTCTGTTCAAGGCAAAAAACTAGACAAACTAACAAGAATGGATGGAGTAATTGGAATTGCATCAGACTTAGTAAAATGCAAAAAAGAATATGAGCAAATAATTTTAAGCTTATTAGGAAGAACAGTAGTTGTTGAAGATATGGATACAGCTATTGCACTTGCTAAAAAAGATAAATATTCATTTAGAATAGTAACTTTAAAAGGCGACATTATAAGTTCTAGTGGTTCTATTTCAGGAGGAAGTGTACAAACTAAAACAGTAAATATTTTAGGAAGAAGCAGAGAAATTGAAGACCTAGAAAAAGAACTTGAAAAACTAGAAAAACAAATTGCAGAAAAAACAGCAGAAAAAGAAGAGTATGCATCATCTATTGGAGATAGCATTGAAGAGACTGCAAAACTTGAAAAAGAATTACAAGAAATTGAAATAGTATATGCAACAGAAAAACAAAAAATGGTTGCAGTTGAGGAAAATATTACTCGTTTGGAAAATAGGCTGGCCAAATTAAAAGAAGAAGTTACACAAACAGAAAAACAAAAAGAAGAAAATAGACTTTTAAAAGAGCAAAAAGAAGCGGAAATACAAACCTTAACACAACAAATAGAAGAGTTAAACAAAGTAATAGAGGAATTTGCAGTAAACAACAAAGATAATCAAAAATATATTGATGATTTGAATTTTGATATTACTAATTTAAAAATATCTGTTACATCTTTTGACGAAAGTGAAAGCTCAATTGAAGAAATGGTAGAAAGAATTTCACAAGATATTAAGAATAATGAGCAAAGTATTGAAAACAAAAATCAAAATATATTAGCAATAAATGAAGAAAACATTAAATTAGAACAAACTATTACAGAATATAATGCTCAAATAGAACAAATTAAACAAGAAGTAACAAATAGTGGAACTAAAGTTGAAGAACTAAAACAAGAAAGAATTGCTAAAAATGAAAAGCTAGTAAATACAGAAAATGAAATTCAAAGTCAATTTTCTACATTAGAAAGTTTGAAAGAGCAAATTATAAAACTTGATGTTAAGAAAACAAAATTAGAGCAAGATTTACAACAAGTAGTTGAAAGTTTATGGAATGAATATGAACTAACACCAAATAGTACAGAAGAATATCAAAAGCCAAATAATGTAGCAACAGCACAAAAACAAGTAAATAGTTTGCGTAATAAGATAAAAGACTTAGGAAGCATAAATATCGATTCTATTGAAGAATATAAAAAGACTAAGGAAAGATATGACTTCATGTCTGAACAACGCTTAGATTTGGAAAATACAGCGTCTAAACTAAGAAAAATTATAGGCGATATGACAACAACAATGCAAAATCAATTTAAAGAAAAATTTGAGCTTATAAATAAAAACTTTAATGAAGTATTTACAGAATTGTTTAATGGTGGAAAAGCAGAGCTAATATTAGAAAATGAAGAGAATATTTTAGAATGTGGAATTGATATTAGAGTTCAACCACCAGGCAAAAAACTTCAAAACATGATGTTATTATCAGGTGGAGAAAAGGCATTTACAGCAATAGCATTATTATTTGCAATATTAAAGATAAATCCAGCACCATTCTGTATACTAGACGAAATTGAAGCTGCATTAGATGATGTTAATGTTTACAGATTTGCAGAATATTTAAAGAAATTCTGCAAACAAACACAATTCTTAGTAATAACACATAGAAAAGGAACAATGGAAGCAGGAGACTCAGTATATGGTGTAACTATGGAAGAAAACGGAATAAGTAAGCTATTATCAATTAAATTAAAATAAGAAAAAGAATGTCATTTAAATTTAAATGGCATTCTTTTTAATTTATTTTATTTCAGTTCCGCCCCATTCTACAACAGTGTAACCATTACGTGTAACAGGAGTAAGAACCTGTTCTCTTACATCTATTGAGTTATCAAGACTTTTCCATTCCATCATTATTCTAATCAATGTGTCTGGAGAAGGAGTAAACAATAATGGCATGTTTTCCTCAATTTCATTCATAGTTTGAAATCTAATATATACATAATCTTTTTGTTCTAATTTTGGTAACCAGTAAATAATAAATTCTTCAGCTTCTTTATAATTTAAACCAAGAATAGCTAGTTTTTCTTCTAAAAAGTTAGCAACATTTTCTCTACTTACAACAAAACCTTCTGTTAAATTACCATCATATTTTTTTGTGTTATCAGATTCATAATATAGAGAATAATACTTTTTATTTGTTTTGGTATCAATCAATGTTCCATCAGGTTGAGCAGTGACATTCCAGCCATTATTATAACTTGGGTATATACATGTTAATTTATCTTCATAACCTAATTTTACAGAAACCTCAGTCTCTTGTTCAGGGTAGATATAAATTACAGGTTTGGCATCAATAAGAGGAGAATTAGACATAGGTCGGCTTTGTTGTACATTTTCAGTACAATTATCATTAGTACTATATGCATATATTATTATTCCTGCTGCAACTGCAAAAATAATGATAATTATAACAATAGTTGAAAGCTTGATTTTTTTGTTTTTTTCACTTTCTATATGTGTATCTTGTGAATTATTAACATCTTTTTCTGTGGTATTTTCTTTATTTTCATCCATAGTATATCTCTCCTTATCCAATTTTTTTATCATATTCTTCTAATGCTTCTAAAGCATATTGGGTATCTGTCAAACAAGGTAAATATTTTTTTCCATACTTTTGTCTTGTTTCATTACCTTTTCCAGTAATTAAAACAACACTATTAGGATTATCTAAAATAGCTTCTTTTATAGCTTCTCCACGGTCTTCAATAATTTTGTAATTTCCATGTTCTTTAGCAACATATTCAGCAATTTCTTTACAAATATCCACAGTTTCCTCTGGACCAGGATCTTCAGCAGTTAAATAACTAATCTTTGAATGAATACCAGAAAGTGTACCTAAATCTCTTCTACGAAGCTGAGCTTTTCCACCAGGGCAACCAAATACTGTAATTATATTTTTATCAGGATATTCTTGCTTAGTAGACTCATATAATTTTTGGAAACTTAATTTATTATGAGCATAGTCAACAATAACAATAATATTTCCATCTTTGCTAACATGTGCTTCCATTCTACCACTAGCTCTAGCAACTTTTAGTCCATTGTAGATGTTCTTAAATGGAATGTCTAGAACCATTGCAGTAGCAATTGCAGCTAGTGCATTTTCTACATTAAATAATCCTGGCATTGTTAGTAATATTTCTTCATCAAATTTAGATGTTTTAACTCTAAAAGAAATTGATGTGTGAGTTAATTTTTTAATATCATAAGCAAATACATCAGCTTTTTCATTTTTTGTGCTAAATGTAATAATCTTTTTAGATTTTTGGGCATTTTCTAAAATACGGTCAATATAGTCTGAGTCTAAATTTACACAAGCATTTTCAACTTGATTAAAAAACTTTAACTTAGAAGCAAAATAGTCTTCAAAATTAGGGTGCTCAATTGTACTAATATGATCTTCGGAAATATTTAAAAATACACCAACTTTATATAAAACATCATGAACTCTGTCCAATTTTAATGCCTGACTACTAACTTCCATAACTAAATTTTGCATTTTACAATCAACAGCATTTGCAATATGTTCTTGCAAATCAATAGATTCAGGGCTAGTGATTAATGATTCTTTACATTCTTTACCATCATAAGTGTCAATTGAAGAAACAATTGCAGTATCTGGTAAGTTATGTTCTTTCATATAATCATCTAAAATGCTTTTTATGTAATAAGCAGTTGTTGATTTTCCCTTTGTACCAGTAAGACCAATCATATTTATTTTATCAGCTGGAAAATCATAATACATACAAGAAACAGCAGCTAAAGCCTTTCTTATATCATTTACAACAATATGTGGAAAATCTGGATCTGTTACATTTTCAGGTTCTGCAATATATGCAGTAGCACCCCTTACAATTGCTTCATTTAAATATTCAGGCTTATAATTTAAACCTTTACAAATATACAAAGTGTTATTAGCAACTTCCTTTGAATTATGTTCTAGTTTTTCAATTGAAGTGTTTAATATACTATCGCATAAACAAATATCTTCTACTAAATTTTCTTTTTTTAAAATATCAATATAATCTTTTAATAAATAACATTTCATAAGAGCTCCTAATTATATAAATTTGATAATATTTTATATCAAAATATAACAAAATGCAATATAAATATAAATACAAAAGTATAGCAAAAATTTTTGTTGAAATTTGTCTAAATACATTATATAATAATAAACGAAAATAGGGAGGAAGTTTATGTTTGGATACAGATCAGACGGAAGAAAGTTGAGGGATATTCCGCCATTTTTTAAGATTATTCCACAAGTAATGAGGACAAGGAGTGACTCACAGGTTTATTATACTTATGATATGCCTATAAAAGAAATTGACAATTACATAGATAAAAAAGCTCAAGAAAATATAAAAATTACATATATGGACATAGTATATTCAGCTTTGGTTAGACTTATGGCACAAAGACCAAGGCTTAATAGGTTTGTTATGAATGGGAGAACCTTTGCTAGAAATGAAATATTTATTTCACTAGCTATAAAAAAGAATTTGACTGATGACGGAATAGAAACTACAATAAAATTGCCTTTTAAAGGAAATGAAAACATATTTGAAATAAAAGAAAAACTGGAAAGTGTAATTAATGAAAATAAGAACATTAAGAAAAATAACGAAACAGACATACTAGCTACAACATTATCAATAATACCAAATTTTGTTTTGAAATTTGCAATAAGCACTATAATGTTTTTAGATAAACATGGAATGTTACCTAAAGCTATAATAAAAGCAAGTCCATTCCATACAAGTGCCTTTTTAACAAATGTAGCTTCACTTGGAATTGATGCAATATATCATCATTTATATGATTTTGGAACAACAGGTGTATTTTTAGCAATGGGCAAAAAGAAAAAAAGTTATATATATGATGACGACAATTTTAAAGAAGAAAAATGTATATCACTTGCATTTGTGTGTGATGAAAGAATTTGTGACGGATACTATTTTGCAAGTTCGGTAAAAATGTTCAACAGGTACTTAAAAAAACCTGAATTATTAGAAGAAAATATAGAAAAAGTAGAAGATTGCAAATAAAATGAATAAATGTAAATACGAAAAGTGTTTACATTTATTTTTTTGTAGAATTACTGGAATTTCTAATAGTTTGCACTGAATAGAAATTCTTGAAATTCATATTTTTTACATAAACCTGGTACAAGCATCATATAATTAACTAACTTAAAACAAAGGAGGATAGTTATGTGGTACACATTATCTACAAAAGAAGTAGAAAGACAAATGCAAACTAATATGGAGTTTGGATTAGATGAAAAACTGGTAGAGGACAAGCAAAAAAGGTTTGGGTTGAATAAGCTAGAAGAAAAGAAAAAAGAGAGTATAGTTATAAAATTCATAAAGCAATTTAATGATTTTATGATAATTATATTAATAATTGCCTCAATTATTTCAGCAGTAGTAGCAAAATTAGAAGGAAGCAATGATTATTTTGATTCAATTATAATAATTGCAATTGTAATATTTAATGCTATTATGGGATTAGTGCAAGAAGCAAAGGCAGAAAAATCATTAGAAGCACTTAAAAAAATGACCGCACCAACATGTAAAGTGAAAAGAAATGGCAAAATATGCACCATAAAAAGCGAACAAGTAGTTCCAGGAGATATTGTATTATTAGAAGCGGGAAATTATGTGCCAGCAGATTGTAGATTAATTTCAAGCTCTAACTTAAAAATAGAAGAATCTAGCTTAACAGGTGAAACAGTACCAGTTTTAAAAGATGCTAATTGCATACTAAAAGAGAAGACAGCCTTAGGAGATATGGTAAATATGGCGTTTTCAACTACAATAGTAGTTAACGGTCATGGAGAAGCAATTGTAACAGATACAGGAATGAACACAAAAGTAGGTAAAATTGCAAAAATGATTATTACAAATGAAGCTCCTGAAACACCAATTCAAAAGAAATTAGGAGAAGTGGGCAAGTCTTTAGGAATAGCATGTTTAGGTATTTGTTTATTAATATTTGTAATTGGACTTTTAAAGAAAATTGAACCAATAGAAATGTTTATGACTTCAGTAGGATTAGCTGTAGCGGCAATACCAGAGGGGCTACCAGCAATAGTAACGATTATGTTATCAATTGGTGTAACAAAAATGGCAAAGAAAAACAGTATAATTAGAAAATTACCAGCAGTTGAAACCTTAGGTAGCAGTAGTGTTATATGTTCTGATAAAACAGGAACATTAACACAAAATAAAATGCAAGTTACTAAAATAGCAAATATAAATGGAGAAACTAATGATAAAGGGTACACTAAATGGTTGATGGGTATGGCTACAATGTGCACAGATGTGGAAATATCAAGAGAAAATGGAAAAATAGAACTAACAGGAGAACCAACTGAAAAGGCAATAGTTAGCAAAGCTTTAGATGAAGGACAAAACAAAAATGAATTATATAATGTAATGAAACGTGTAAAAGATATTCCATTTGATTCAAGTAGAAAAATGATGACAACAATTCACAAAATACCAAATGGATATAGAGTTATAACAAAGGGCGCACCAGATGTATTATTAAAAAGATGTAACAAAGTATATGAAAATGGAAATGTAACTGCATTAGATTATTCAAAAACTAAATTGATAGAAAATCAAAATAATAAAATGGCAGATGAAGCTTTAAGAGTATTAGCAATAGCATATTTGGATATACCAAGTTTGCCAAACAAGATAGATAGTGAGAATATAGAAAAAAATCTAATCTTTATTGGATTAATAGGAATGATAGATCCACCAAGAGAAGGTGTGAAAGAGGCTGTTGCAACTTGCAAGAAAGCAGGAATAAAAACTGTAATGATTACAGGAGATCATATAATAACAGCAAAAGCAATTGCGAAAGATTTAGGAATATTAAGAGGCAGTGATTTAGCAATTACAGGTGAAGAACTAGATAAAATACCACAAGCTGTATTACAAAGAAACATTATGAATTATTCTGTTTTTGCAAGAGTGACACCAGAACACAAAGTTAGAATAGTTAAAGCATATCAGTCAACAGGTGCAGTAGTTGCAATGACAGGAGATGGAGTAAATGACGCACCAGCATTAAAAAATGCTGATATTGGAATTGCAATGGGAAAAAATGGCACAGATGTTGCTAAAAATGCAGCAGACATGGTTTTGACAGATGATAATTTTGTTACAATTGTTGAAGCTGTTAAACAAGGAAGAAATATATTTGATAATATAAAAAAGGCAGTACATTTTTTAATTGCAACAAATATTGGGGAAATTGTAACAATATTTTTAGGATTGCTATTAGGCTTAAAATCTCCACTTTTAGCTATTCAACTATTGTGGATAAACTTAGTAACTGATTCACTTCCAGCAATTGCTTTAGGATTAGAAAAACCAGAAGCAGATATAATGAATAAAAAACCTAGAGATAACAAAAAGGGAATTTTTGCAGACGGACTATGGCAAAAAATAATTGCAGAGGGAATAATGTTAGGTGCTTTAACATTAGTGGCATTTAGCTTAGGAAATTATTTATATGGAATAGAAGTTGCAAGAACAATGGCTTTTGTAAGTTTAGGACTGCTAGAATTAATCCACAGCTTTAATATAAAAAGTGAAGAATCAATATTTAAAGTAGGGTTATTTGAAAATAAATATTTGCTAGGAGCATTTATTTTAGGAGCGATATTACAAGTGGTTGTAGTTGTAATTCCATCGGTAGCAGAAGTATTTAAACTTTTACCATTAACTAAAGTACAATGGCTATATACATTTGGAATATCAGTATTACCGCTAATAATAATTGAATTGCAAAAAATGTTTGATAAGGTGGAAACAAAATTTGAAAGAAAAGAATTCCAACATATTACGCAGAAAAAAAGGGAAGTACATAATACTTGAAAATTATGTAAATTTGGTATATAATTAATATACATCTGTTTTAGATGAAATTTATAAGGAGTGAGCATTGTGAAAAGAATTTACATTATTGGTGAGACCAAACGCGAAGAACAGCGGAAATTCTTGGAAAAGGTTTCGGAACACTTTACGAATCATGGCTTTGCAATATACATGCCTCACCAGCATGTAAAAGATGAAGCGGATGTGGATGCCAAAAAATTTTATGCAATTCATATGAGCTTTTTAAAAAGCTCGTGCATGTTGGTAGCAGATATCTCTTCACCATCTTTGAGACTTGGAATTGAGCTTGAAAAGGCTAATTCCCTCAAAATTCCTATTTGTGTTTTGCACAAAAAAGAAAGCAGAGTGGACGAACTTGTGAAGGGAATGCCAATGGTGAGAAATATTATTCAGTATTCCTCTGAAGATGTGATGCTGGAAAATTTCGAGATGTATTTTGAAACATTGGGTCTTTAAACTCCTTAAAGAGTGCCTAAAAAATTGGCACTCTTTTTTTATATTCTAAGAATTTAATCCTACTAGGAGTAAATTTTGTAGAAGATAAATATGCGAATCACTAGAATTTCTAGCAGTTTGCACTGCGTAGAAATTCTTGTAATTTGTTTTTATGTTATTTTTATTGATATTTAGAAGTATATTGTATAAAATATAGATACAAAAATTTGAAAGGGGAAAATCTATAATGAAGAAAACAAAATATTTAATTAAAATTTTTGCTATGCTTATAATATTTATTGGGATTATTTTAATAAGCAATAAAGTAAAAGCAGGAAGCATTAATTTAAATAATTTGAATTTTGACATTCAACTAAATGAAGATGGCAGTATGGATGTAGTAGAAAATTGGGATGCAAGTATTTCAAATACAAACACTATGTTCAAAGATTTTGATTTAGATAGTACAAAATTTAAAAAAATAACTGATGTTGAAGTATATAGAGTTTATGGCGAAAACAATAAGAAAAAACTTACTGAAATTGATGAAGAAATGTACCATGTTACTGAAGATTGCTATTATGGTTTAAATGTCAGTGGAAACAGATTTGAAATAGCTTGGGGAGTTTCGGTAGATGGAACAGAAACAAGAAGCTATCAAGTTAAATACAAAGTAGTAGATGTAGTAAAAACTTATGCGGACTGCTCAGAAGTATATTGGAAATTAGTTGGAACAGATAATGAAGTACCTGTTACAAAGCTAACAGCAACAATAAAATTACCAAAAGAAGTATCTGATAAAAATAATGTTAGAGGCTGGGCGCATGGACCTTATAATGGCAATATATATATATATAATGACAGAGTGTATTTGGAAGTTGATTATTTAACTACATCAACGATGGTAGAAGCAAGAATAGCTATTTTGGAAAATTTATTTCCAAGTAATGAAATAGTAGATAAGTCTATGCTTTCAGAAATTTTGTCAGAAGAACAGGAATGGGCAGAAAAGGCTAATAAAGAGAGAGAAGAATATATAATGCAAATGGAAAATGAGAAACGCATTGAAAAAATAGTAGAAGTTGTATTTTGTATAGTAGCTATTGCGTTAACTGTTCTTCTTACATATAACTTAATAAAAAACACAATAAAAACAAATAAAACAGTGGCAAGAAAAATGCCAGAACTCGAGTATTTTAGAGATATTCCTAATAAAGAGGCATCTGCAGGAGATGCAGCATATTTATATTACCATAGAAATGGAAGTTTTAGAAAAAATATATCGAAAATATTATCAGCAACTTTATTACAATTATCATTAAAAAAATATATAGCATTTTCAGAAGATAAAACAAAGGCAAAACCACAAGTAAGAATAAATATTTTGAATAATACAGAACAATTAGAGTCATTAACAAATGATGAAAAAACAGTATTAAGTATACTTAAAAGTGTTACAAGAGAAACAAACAAAACTGGTGAAATTGCTACTTTTACAATGAAAGAATTTGAAAAATATGCAAAGAAGAACTGTGAAACTTTTATGAGAAAAATAGATTCAATAGAATCAGAAGTAAAAACACAGCAAGTAACTTCAAAAAATTATTCGGACGAGAATGAAAAGATAGTTACTCAATATGCTACTAAAGCAATATTATATGTTACATTTGGAATAACTGGAGTAATTGTTACAATACCACTTTTTCCATGGCTAACAATACCAGCAATACTTTTAATACTTAATTCTATACCACATTTTAGTATGGCTAAAAAAGTAAATGAACTAACAGATAAAGGACTAGAAGAAAAGGCAAAATGGGTAGGTCTTAAAAAATATATGGAAGACTTTTCTTTATTAAACGAAAGAGAAGTTCCAGATTTAAAACTATGGGAAAAATACTTGGTATTTGCAACAGCCTTTGGAATTGCAGATAAAGTACTAAAACAATTAAAAATTAAATATCCAGAATTACAAAACATGGATGGATATGATTATGCATATATGCATATACTATATCATGGCTCATTAAATAATTCATTCCTAAATACACTTAATACATCAGTAAATAGAGTATATATGGGAGGAATGAGTGCAGAAGCTGCAAGAAGTGGTTATGATGGAAGTAACTTCTCATCAGGAGGAGGCTTTGGAGGAGGATTCTCTGGAGGTGGCGGAGGCCGGAGGTGGCGGAGGCCGGAATGGGCGGAAGATAAATAATACAATAAAAAAAGTAGCCAGTTAATGGCTACTTTTTGAAAATAAAAGGGGATGTTTTACTAATCTATAGTCAATAATGGAGTAACTTATTATTGACTACATATATAATATACCAGTAGAATTTGTCCTTTGTGTGAATTCAAAGTGATTAATTTGCAAAATAGAATTGTTTTATTGGGGACGAAAAATTGATTACAAATATCATAATAGGGAGCTTTTTTAATAAGCTCCCTATTTATTTCGTGTCAAAATTCTCTGCCACTAATGGCACATTTCTATTTATAAATATAGTTTTGTGGATTTACACTAACACCATTAATTTTAATTTCAAAGTGTAAGTGGTTACCTGTTGAATTACCAGTTGAACCAACGGCAGCAATAACGTCACCAGCTTTAACTGTATCTCCAACTTTTGAATATAATTTACTACAGTGACCATAATAAATTTGTACACCATTACCACAGTCAACAATAATTAAATTACCATAACTTCCATTATCACCAGAAAATGTAACTTTACCATCACAAGCTGCTTTAATTTGTGTACCATATGGTGCAGCAATATCTAGTCCATTATGAGGGTAACTACGTATACTTTCTCTACTACCAAAACGTGAAGTAATAACACCAGAAATTGGTTTTTGAGCTAGATAAACACCATTTACAGAAGCATCATCAATTTTTTTAAGCTCTGTATTAACTTCTTTTGAAGCTACTTTAATGTCAACAGTTTCATACTCGTTTGAATCTTGTGTATATAACTCATTTATACCAATTGTAAATTTTATATCTTCATATTTTTCCTTCATATCTGCAACTAAATCTTCGGCCTCTTCTAATGAATCTACAACTGATTTTTGTTCGCCATTTAAAGTTACAGCATAATATTTATATGTTATTTTTGCATTTTCTTCAATTTTTGATAAAACACTATCATTATTTATTTCAGTACCATTATCAACAAAAACTAAACTATATTCTGGAGTTGCACAATCCACATATGCAATATTGTTAGTTCCTTCTAATGATAATATACTATTTACTTTATTTTCAATTAATTCTCTATTTTGAACATATCCAATATGTTCACCAGAAATACTTACTCTACATACAAGTTTATATTTCATAAAAATAACTGTCATGACAATAAATAAAGCAATTGCAATTAAATTAATTAGTTTAAATCCTTCTTTTGTGTAATATTTAATTTGCTTGTTTAAAATAAGATTCACACTCCTTTTTCTTTGCACGACATCTTCTATTATACAACATATTGTGTACAATTTCAAATTAGTTATACTTACAAATACCATTCCAAAACAATCTTGGCAAAAATGGCAATCCTTTAATTGCTAAAAACAACTACTTATCTCGTTATTTTGCAATATTTCTCATTATTTCTTTAATTTTCTACTATTGACAAAAATATGCAAAAATAAACAGCTATTTTATGAAAATAGCTGCTTAAAACAATATATTGCAGTTATGGTTGTTCTTGAAGAGTAACTGTTATATCTTTTTTGTTACCATTACGATAAACTTTAAGTTTAATTGTATCACCAATTTGTTTTTGACCTTTAATTTCATTTAATTCATTCATTGTTGTAATAGTTTTTCCATCAGCCTCAATAATAACGTCACCAACTTTTAAACCAGCTTTTTCTCCAGCTGAAAAATCTTCAACTGTTTTGATATATACACCAACAACCAAGTTATTAGCTTTAGCGGTTTTTTCATCTAAATCAATTCCGCCAATTCCAATATAAGGTCTTTTTACTTTACTATACTGAATAAGTTGTTCATAAATGCTCTTTGTTGAATTAATTGGAATAGCAAAACCAACACCTTCAACACCTGTACCAGAAAGCTTTAAAGTATTAACACCAATAACTTGTCCTTTACTATTTACTAAGGCACCACCACTGTTACCAGTATTTATTGCAGCATCAGTTTGAATAGTTGTATATTTATTTCCATCATCATCTGAAACTTCTCTATTAACAGCACTAACAATACCAGCTGTTACACTATTATCCAATCCTAAAGGGCTACCAATAGCCATTACAAACTCTCCAACTTGAACTGAGCTAGAATCACCAAGTTCTGCAACAGCCAAACCATCTTTATCAATTTTTATAACAGCCAAATCAGTTTGTGAATCAGTTCCAACAATAGTTCCTGTATATTCTGTATCATCATTATACAATTTTACAGTAACTTTATTAGCTTTTTCGATTTCATAAAAAGAACCAGAACTAGAGCCAGTAGAATTTACAACGTGATTGTTAGTTAAAATATAACCATCTTCACTTATAATAATTCCAGAGCCTTTAGCAGTTACAGTTCCAGTAGAACGATTAAAAATAGAATTAACCGAATATTCCACACTAATTGCAACAATAGATGGTTGTACCTTTCTAGCAACTCCAATAGCTGTATCTGAATATCCTTGAAGCGAAATAAGTTGTGTATTTACAGAAGTGGTATTTTCAGAAGATTTGTTATCATTTGTTACATTTGTAACAACTAATTTTTCTAAAAATGCCTGTTTGATACTAGGAACACTAACACATGCACCAATAGTGATGGCAGCGCCAAGTATACCACACATAAAAGGTAGAACTACCACTTTACCAAAACCAGCACCTCCTGATTTCTTTTTCTTTTCTGAATTATTAAAAGCTCTATAATTTACCTCAGTCGTAGTTGGGTTTACGCTTTTAAATTCTTGATCATTATTTTCGTCATTCATTGAAAATTACCTCCAAACTTATATGAATATATTTTATCTTAAAACATAATTATCATACAATACATTTGTGAAAAAAATGTGAAAAAATTGTATTTTTTATTTGGCAATAAGAGTTTATTTGTCAAAATACATTTGCAATTTCATTAAAATAATGTATAATAAAAAAGTAAAAAGAAAATAGTAAGATAGTGTTAAGCAGTCTATGAAAAATTGTAGCGGAGCACAATGTGCTCCATAAAAATAAAACTATCTAAATAATAAAATGAAGGGAGTGAAAAAATGGAAAGTTTAGAAAAAAGTATTGGTTATACATTTAAAAATAAGGAATTATTAAAAAAGGCTCTAACACACACATCTTATGCATATGAGCATCATGTAGAAAGCAATGAAAAGTTAGAGTTTTTAGGGGATAGTATTTTAGAGTTTTTATCAAGCAAATATATATATAATAACTATCCAAAACTAAAAGAAGGAGAAATGACTAAAGTGAGAGCCGAAGTCGTATGCGAAGACAGTTTATACTTAGTTGCACAAAGACATCATTTTAGTGATTTCTTATACTTAGGAAAAAGCGAAGCAGTAAGTCATGGAGACGCTAAACCAGCTATATTAGCTGATAGTGTTGAAGCAGTTATAGCAGCAATATATTTTGATGGAGGCCTAGAAGAAGCTGAAAAATTTATTATAACAAATTTAGCAGAGGCAGTAAAACATTCTAGTGCAAATGTAGGAATGAAAGATCATAAAACGGTATTACAAGAAAAACTACAAGAAAATGGTAGTGTTCATATAAGCTATAAGGTAATAAAAACAAGTGGACCAGACCATGATAAAACATTTACAGTAGAAGTATATTGTGAAGATAAACCATTAGCTGTTGGAGAAGGAAAAACAAAAAAACAAGCGGAAATGAAAGCCGCAGAAAAAGCACTATGTCAGTTTGGGGACGTTTCTTTAACTGACAAAAGTGTCACTTCGGGGACAGATCTTTAAAGAAAAAGATGGATGTGAGGGAAGATGTGTCCCTCAACTGACAAAAATGTCAGTTAGAGAAACGTCCCCAAACTGACAAGGAGGAGAATATGAAGAAGGAGTATATTATACCAATTTTTGTTCCACATTTAGGTTGTCCTCATCAATGTACATTTTGCAATCAAAAGGAGATTAGTGGACAAACAAAACAGGTAACTGCAAAAGATGTAAAAGATACAATAGAGTTTTATTTGAAAAATTTTAAAGATGATTCTAAATATGTAGAAGTGGCTTTTTATGGTGGTAGTTTTACTGCTATTGAGGAGAATAAACAAAATGAATTATTAGAAGCTGCCAATGAATTTATAAAAGATGGCAAAGTAAAAAGTATTAGAATTTCTACAAGACCGGATTATATTGACAAATCGATTTTAAAGAGATTAAAAAAATATCATGTTCAAACAATTGAATTAGGGGTTCAATCTACTAATGATTATATTCTTGCAAAATGTCAAAGAGGTCATACTTTTGAGGATGTTAAAAAAGCTTCGAAACTTATTAGATTTCATGGTTTTACATTAGGACATCAAATGATGATTGGATTACCTGAAAGTACAAAATTAGATGAGATTAATACAGCTAAAGAATTAATAAAATTGAAACCAAAAATTGTTAGAATTTACCCTGTACTTGTAATTAAAAATACCCCATTAGCTAAAGAGTATGAAACAGGGGATTACATACCTTTAACAGTTGAGCAGGCTGTCGAGCGTTCTGAAGAAATAATGAAATTATTTAACAATGCTAAAATTGATGTTATAAGAATTGGACTTCAAAATACAGAGGAAATTACAGATCCAAAAGAAAAAAATAGTCAGGTAATTGCAGGTCCATATCATCCAGCTTTTAGACAACTTGTGGAATCTAGAATGTGGTATGATGAAATTGTACAAAAAATAAAGAAAATAAATACAAAGGTTATGCAAGTAACAATTAAAGCAAACCCGGAAAATGTGAATAATATTATAGGACATAAAAAAGAAAATATTTTAAAGTTAAAAGAATTTTATGATGTTGATGTGGTAATTGAGCCAGATGACAACATAAAAAAGGGAAAATTTGAAGTTATAATAGACAAAACCTATGAAGATATTTTAGAAGAAATTAATAATAAAAAATAAAGAATAAAATCACTTGTTAATGCTAATAATTAGTAATAACAGGTGATTTTATGAATTATAGTAAAACAAAGAAAGTTTTAAAAGTTAAAGAGTTTGGTATAGAAATGATTTACTTAACTCTTGGTTGTGCAATAATGGCTGTAGGAACAGCATTATTTTTACTGCCAAATCAGTTATCATCAGGTGGTTTTACTGGTATCGCCACAATATTTTATTATTTATTTCACTTTCCAGTAGGAACCGTAATTTTTGTACTAAACATTCCGTTTTTTATATTGGCTTTTTTTAAGATAGGAAAAAAGTTAATAATAAAATCAATTATAGGAACGAGTTTACTTTCTATTTTTATAGATTTATTTGAAAAGATACCAACACTTACGGATGATAGATTTTTAGCATGTATTTATGGTGGAATTTTTATTGGGTTTGGGTTAGGATTGGTTCTAAAGGCAAATGCGTCTACGGGAGGAACCGATTTAATAACATATATAGCAAAAGCATATAAACCATATATTAGTACCAGTGGTTTAATTGTAGCAGTTGATGTAATTATAATTGGACTAAATGTAATATTTTTTAAAAAAATTGAAATAGGTTTATATTCTGCAATTAGTATTTATCTTATGGGAAAGATGATTGATATTGTATTTGAAGGTGTGAATTTTACAAAGGTTGTATATATTATTTCGCAAAAATATGATGAAATTGCACAGGAAATAGATAACCAACTAAAAAGAGGATGTACAGGTATATATGCAAAAGGAATGTACACAAATACAGAAAAAATGATGCTATTTTGCGTTGGATCAAGAAATGAAGCAGCAAGAATAAAGCAAATAGCTACAAAAATTGATCCAAAATCATTTATAGTTATAAGCAATGCTAGGGAAACATGGGGCAAAGGCTTCAAAGGAAACTAGAAGCCCTTTTTGTCGATTTATGTCATACGAAAATTCTTTACAAAATTCTACACATAATGTAAAATAAAAATATAATTTTTAAAATCATGATTTTTAAAGTTTATTCAAAAAATTTTATTCTAAAAAATTTCACAAATTTAATTTCATAGATAAAGGCAGGTGTAAAATATGTGGTTACATATACTAAAAGAGAAATAAAATTATTAGCACTATCTTTAGCTTTATTTGTACTACTAATATACAATTTGGTGTTATTTCCTTTACTTAGTATCAATAAACAAATTTATTCAGGTAAAGTTTATTCTAAAACTATTTCAATAAATCCTAATATTCCTATATATTCACAAAACGATCAAGAACAAATAAAAAGCAAATTAGTTGAGAAAACAAATGAGCAAGAAAATATAAAAACACAGAGAGCAGTTATAAATGAAAATAAAAATATTAAATGGAGAATACAAATTCCAAAAATAAATTTAGATGTACATATTATGGAAGGAACATCAGCAGATATCTTACTAAAAGCAGTTGGACATTTTGAAGAAACTAGTAAATGGCAAGGAAATGTTGGATTGGCAGGACATAATAGAGGCTATAATTGTAACTTTTTTGAAAAAATAAAAAATTTAAAGATAGGAGACGAAATAATTTATACAACGACAAATGGAAAAAAGGTTTATAAGGTACAAACTAATAAAATTATAAAAGATACTGACTGGAGTTATTTAAAAGAAACTAATGATAATAGAATTACATTAATTACATGTGAAGAAAACAGAGAAGAATATAGAAGATGTATTCAGGCTGTAGAAATAGTTAATTATAAAACATAGAAAGGAACATTAAAAATGAAAAAACATAAAATATTAAAAATGCTAATAATAGCTTTAGTATGTATAACTAACATTAGTGGAATATTTAGTAAAAATACAGTAAAAGCAGTAACAGCACCAATAAAAAGTGCAGAACCATATTCAAAAGGAGAAGTGGTTTTATTTAGATATAATGGATTAGGGATTGGTGTGGAAATACAAGTATATAAAAAGGATGGCATAGAATACCCGGTATACTGTTTGGACAAAGGAAAAAGAGGAATAGAAACCAATTTTACATACACTGTTGAAGTGAGTGAAATGTTAAGTAATCAAAAAATATGGAGAGCAATAACAAATGGATATCCATTTAAAACACCACAAGAATTAGGCTGTAATAATATGGAAGAGGCATATGCAGCAACTAAAATGGCTGTATATGATGCAATGTATAACTATGATTTAAGTAAATTTACAACTTACAGTGATTTGGATTCAAACAGAAGAACAATAAATGCAATAAAACAAATAATTACATCTGCAAGAAATTCTGAGGAAACTAAAATTACTGCAAGTTTAAATGTAAAACCAGAAGAAGATAAATGGAAAATTGACACATTAGAAGAGCAATATGTAAGTAAAATATATACTGTTAAATCACCTGTTGAAAATAAAAAATATACAATTGATTTGACAAATAATACAGATGCCAGAATTAAAGTTACTAGTGTTTTGAATCAAGAAAAACTAGAATTTGAAGCGGATGAAAAGTTTAAAGTTTTAATACCAATATCAGATTTAGAAAGTGATGGAGAATTCTCAATAACAGTGAACTCAGAATTAAAAACTATGCCAATATTTTATGGTAAAAGTCCAAATAAAGAGTGGCAAAATTATGCAGTAACTGTTGGAGAATATGAACTAACAGGAACTACACTAAAGCAAAGCTATCAAGAAAACAAAACTCAAATTGAAGTTCAAAAACAAGATGGAAATACTAAGTTACCATTAAAAAATGCTAAATTTAATTTATTAGACGAGAATAAACAGATATTATATTCTGAATTAACTACAAATGAACAGGGAATAATTGAATTGCAACATTTATTACCAGGCAACTATTACCTAGAAGAAACTGAGGCACCAGTAGGTTATTATGGATATGAGGGTTTGATAAAAGTAGAGGTAAAGCTAAATGAAAAGACATTAGTTAAAGTAGATAACTATGAAGAGCAAGAAGAAAAACCAAGTGAAGATCCACAAGAAGAAAAAGAAATATCTGTTGGAGAAAAGAAACTTCCTAAAACTGGTTTTTAAAACTAACCGTTAAATCAATTGGAAATTATAACCTATTTTATTGACAGAAGTACATATAGAATATATAATTATTTAGGAAAACTACACATTAATTTGGAAGGAATATTTTATGATTTCACAATTGATTTTTTTATTTATTTTAATTCTACTGAATGCATATTTTGCAGCTACTGAAATTGCTTTTATTTCATTAAATGATGCTAAGGTTGAAAAACAGGCTAAAGATGGAAATAAAAAAGCAAAACAAATTCAAAAAATGCTTAAAAATCCAAGTAAATTTTTAGCAACAATACAAATTGGAATTACTTTAGCAGGTTTTTTATCAAGTGCTTTTGCATCTGATGCATTTGCTGGTATGTTAGCACCAAAGTTAAATGAATGGATGCCATTTATTAGCATAGCAGTATGGCAAAATATATCTATTGTTATAATAACAATAATTTTATCATTCTTTACTCTAGTATTTGGAGAACTTGTCCCAAAAAGATTAGCAATGAAATATTATGAAAAAATATCTTTTGCGACTATAGGTGTAATAAAGGCCATATCAGTTATAACAGCTCCATTTGTTAAATTATTAACATGGTCAACCAATATAGTATCTAAAATTTTTGGAGTTAGTGAACAAGAAGAAGAAATAGTTACAGAAGAAGAAATAAAGATGATGGTAGATCAAGGTGAAGAAAAAGGTTCAATTTAAGAAAATGAAAAAGAGTTAATAAATAATGTTTTTGAATTTAATGATATTGTGGCGTCTGAAATAATGACACACAGAACAGATATGTATGCAATTGAAATAAATCAAGATTTATATGAGCTTTTAGATGAAATTGATGAATATAAATATAGCAGAATACCAGTATATAGTGAAAGTATTGATAATATAGAAGGCATTTTATTTTTAAAAGACATATTAAAATTAGTTAGTACAAGAAAAGAAATAAAAATAGCAGACATAATGAGAGAAGCATACTTTGTTCCTGAAACAAAGCCAATAGATGAAATATTTGAAGAACTACAAGCAAACAAAATGCAAATGGCTATTGTAGTTGACGAATATGGAGGTACAGCTGGGGTATTAACAATGGAAGATATTTTAGAAGAACTAGTTGGAAACATATTTGATGAATATGATGACATTGAATTTGAATATAAAAAATTAGATGATAATACTTACTTAATTGATGGAAGTGTAAGTTTATATGAACTAAAAAAAATTTTAGATGTAGAAATTCCAGAAGGAGATTATGAAACATTATCTGGATATTTAATAGAAAAATTAGGAAGACTTCCAGAAGAAGGAGAATACCCTATTATTGAAGATGATAAATTAACCTACAAGATTCAAGAGTTTGAGGACAAAAGAATTAGATGGGTAAAAGTATGTAAAAATAAACAAGAAATAAATGAAAATAATGAAAATTAAGAGGTGAAAAATATGAACAAAAGAGTTAAATGGATCATAATAGCAATATTAGCAATAGTAATAGTTACAATAGCTATAATATCAATAAGAAACGAAATGTTATTACACTATAAAATTGAAGAAATAAGTGAATATAATTACTTTGTATTAGAGCAAAATAAAAAATATGGAGTAATTGACAAAAAAGGTAATGTAGTAATTGAAGCAAATTATGAAACAGTTCAAATTCCAAATCCATCAAAACCAGTATTTGTTTGTATTAAAGAATATGATCAAGATAAAAAAGAATATACTACTATAGTATATAATGAAAAAAAAGAAGAACTATTTTCAAACTATAACAATGTACAAGCAATAGCAATTTTTACAAATATTAATTCTACACCATATGAAAAAAATGTATTAGCATACAAAGAAAATGAAAAATATGGCTTAATTGACTTAAATGGAAAAGTAATAACAAAACCAATTTATGACGAAATTTCTAGTGTGAATTATAAAGAAGGAACATTTGTGGTAAAACAAAATGGACTAGAAGGAGTAATAAATTTAAAAGGCAAAGTAATTATAAAATGCGAATATGAAAGTGTAACATCTGATAATTATTATAGTGAAAAAAATAACAATGAAAAAGCGGGATTTATAGTAAGTAAAAAAACAGAAGATGGTTATAGATATGGCTATATAAACTATAGAGGCACAAAAATCTTAAATGAAGAATTTACTCAATTAGAAAGAGTAACAGAAATAAATGACGACAACAATATGTATTTTGTTGCTTTTAAAGATGGACAAGCAGGCCTACTAAAAAACAAAAAAATAGTGTTGAATTATGAATATCAAGATGTTCAATATGATGTATTAGGTGATTTCTTTGTTATACAAAGAAATGGAAAATTTGGTGCAGTAACAAGAACAGGTGAGTCAATTTTATATCCAAAATATACTACAATATATACTGCGGGAATGTACTTAAATGCATTAGAAGGCAAAAAAATAAAAGTATTTGATTTTAAAGGAAATGAAATAGATACAAACATAAGGAGTAAAATAAAAACAGATAACCCTAACTATTGTATAACTGTTGATAAAAAAGGAATTTATAAAGTAGTAAATGAAAAAGAATATGTTATAATTGACAGTAATTACAATTATGCTGAATACCTACCGGGAGATAAATTTATTGTATCAAAAGATTCTAAAAGTGGAGTTGTTAATATAGAAGGAAGATCAATTTTAGAAATTAGATATGATAGCGTTTCAAGAATAAATGACACAGACATAATACAAGCAGAAATAGATGATACAATAGAATTATATGATATGAATTTAAATAAAATAGCAAGTATGGAAAAATCAACTGTAAAAGAAGTGAAAGGTGAAAAGCCATATATCTTATTATATTCTGCAACAGATTTTAAATATATTGACAAAACAGGTAAAATAGTAGAACCACAAAATATTTTTGAAGACCATACTTTATTTAGCAAAAACATAAATGGCAAATGGGGATTTGTTGATAAAAATGGTAATGTAAAAGTACAAAATGAATATGAAATGGTTACAGAATTTAACCAATATGGGTTTGCAGGAATAAAAAAAGACGGCAAGTGGGGAGTAATAGATCAAGAAGGAAATGTAGTACAAGAACCAATTTATGAATTAAGCTTAATTATGCCAGATTTTATAGGAAAATATTATAAAACTAATGAATCATATGGAGACGCTAGATATAGTGACACAATACAAGGAGAAAAATAATGTATAAACAATTTGGAATAAGTGATGAACTATTAGAATTATCAAAAAAAACAGAGTTAGAAGTGCAAGAACAATTTAAAAAAATAGATGAAGTATGTGAATATAATAGCCTAAAGGTGTTATCAGCATTTCAAAAATATAATGTATCAGAAATGCACTTTAATAGCACAACAGGTTATGGATATTCAGATGTGGGAAGAGATACAATTGAAAAAATATTTGCTGAAATTTTACACACTGAAGATAGCTTAGTAAGAGGACAGTTTATATCTGGAACACATGCTTTAACAGTAGCACTATTTGCTTTTTTAAGACCAAATGACATATTTTTAAGTATAAGTGGAAAACCATATGATACTTTAGACGAAGTAATAGGAATAGTAAATAATAAAAGTTCATTAAAATCATATGGCGTAAAATATGAGCAAATTGACATGATTGAAAATGATTTTGATTATGAGCAAATAAAAAATAGAGTATTAAAAAATGATATAAAATTAATTGAAATACAGCGATCTAGAGGGTATAGTTTACGTGATAGTATTACATTAGATAAAATTCAAAAAGTTATAAAAACAATACGTGAAGTAAATAACAAAGTTATAATAATGGTAGACAATTGCTATGGTGAATTGGTAGAAAAAATAGAACCAACAGATTTAGGTGCTGATGTTATAGTAGGTTCACTAATAAAGAACTTAGGAGGCGGAATAGCACCAAATGGAGCATATATAGCAGGTAAAAAAGAATTAGTAGAATTAGCTGCTGAAAGATTAACCTCACCAGGATTAGGTAAAGAAGTTGGACCATCTTTAGGAATGAATAAACAAATATTACAAGGGCTTTATTTTGCACCACATGTTGTGGCAAGTAGTTTAAAAACAGCAGTATTTGCAAGTAAATTATTAGAAAATTTAGGTTATATAGCAAATCCAAAATTTGATCAAAAAAGAACTGATATAGTGCAAACAATTACATTTGGCGACAAGAAAAAATTAATAAAATTTTGTCAAGGCATACAAATGGGTTCACCAATAGATAGTAATTCTATACCAGAGCCATGGGACATGCCTGGCTATACTGATCAGGTAATTATGGCTGCTGGAGCATTTACACAAGGTTCATCAATTGAATTATCATGTGATGCACCAATTAGAGAGCCATATATGGCATTTATGCAAGGTGGCCTTACATACGAATATGGTAAACTTGGTGTACTTAAAGCAGTAGCTTATATGTTGAGAGACTGTTAAGTAGTCTACGAAAAATTGTAGTGGAGCACAGTGTGCTACATGTTGAAAGAGGAATAAAAATGAAAACAGTTGTAATAGGTGGTGGACCAGCTGGAATGATGTCAGCCATTAAAGCAAGTAATATGCGGAAATGATGTTCTTCTGTTAGAAAAAATGGAGTCCTTAGGGAAAAAGCTTTTAATAACAGGAAAAGGTAGATGTAATATTACAAGCTCACTTCCAATTGAAGAGTTTATACAAAACGTACCAGGAAATGGTATGTTTTTGTATAGTAGCTTTAATAACTTTACTAACCAAGATATAATTAATTTATTAAAAAAAGAAGGATTAAGTGTAAAAGAAGAAAGAGGACACAGAGTATTTCCTTCAACAGATAGTGCAAAAGATGTGTTAAATGCCCTTTTAAAAATATTAAAGAAGCAAAATGTACAAATAAAAACAAATGCAAAAGTTGAAAAAATATTAGTAAAAGATGAAAAAGTTATAGGTGTACAAGCAATTATAAATGGTACAAAACAAACTATAAATGCAAATAAAGTTATTTTAGCAACAGGAGGAAAAAGCTACCCAGTAACAGGTTCAACAGGGGATGGATACGAACTTGCTAAAGAATTAGGGCATACTATAACAAAAATAAAACCATCTTTAATACCATTAACAGCTAAAAAAGAAGATTTAGAATTATGTAAGGAATTACAAGGACTAAGTTTAATAAATGTATCTATAAAATTAATAGACACACAAAAAAATAAAACAATATATGAAGATTTTGGAGAAATGTTATTCACACATTGGGGAGTTTCCGGTCCAATAATTTTAAGCGGTTCTGCACATTTATTAAGATATAAAAATGTAGAAGATTTGCTAAATAAAGGGCAAATAGAATTAAGCATAAATTTAAAACCTGCTCTTACAGCTGAAAAATTAGAAAATCGTATAATGCGAGATTTTAATGAACAAAAAAATAAAGAATTTAAAAATAGTTTAAATGATTTACTACCAAAAAAATTAATAGAACCTGTAATTAGATTATCTGGAATAGATAAAAACAAACAAGTAAACTCAATAACTAAACAAGAAAGAAAAAATTTAGTAAATTTACTACAAAATTTTAAAATTAAAATAAGTGGTTTTAGACCAATAGAAGAGGCAATTGTAACATCTGGTGGAATATGTATAAAAGAAATAAACCCAAAAACAATGGAATCAAAAATAGTACAAGGACTATATTTTGCAGGAGAAGTAATAGATGTTGATGCATATACAGGTGGATTTAATTTGCAAATTGCATGGTCTACAGGGTATACGGCAGGAATAGCAGAAAGGAACGAAAGTAATAATGAAAACTATTACGAGTAATACAGAAGCTGAGATAGTTGAAAAACGATCAAAATTTATAGGTAATTTGTATTATGTTGAAACAGTAGAACAAGCTGAAAATAAACTAAAAGAAATAAAAAAGAAATATAATGATGCTAGACATAATTGTTTTGCATATAGAGTTTATGATAAAAATACAGTTATAGAAAGAGCAAATGATGATGGAGAACCGAGTGGTACAGCAGGTGCACCAATGTTAAACTTGCTTTCAAAATCAGATCTTGTAAATTGCATTATTATTGTGACAAGATACTTTGGCGGAATTTTACTAGGAACAGGTGGACTAGTAAGAGCATATACAGAATCAGCTAAACAAACATTAAACAAAGCGCAAATAATTGAAATTGAGCCAGGCAAAGAAGTACAAGTACAACTACCATATGATAAATTAGGCGAATTTCAGCATTATTGTCAAAAAAATAATATATCAATACAAAATGTTGAATATAATCAAAATATAGTTTGTAAAATACATATAAATAACGAAAATATAGAAAAAGCATTAAATGACACAATAAAAAGACAATATAATTTGCAAAACGTAAAAATTTTGAATGATATTTATTTGAAAACAAAAAATATGTAATTTATTCTAGTATAAACTTAATATATGTGTAAAAAAGAATAACAAAATACATACTTTTACAAAAAAATGGAAGAATTTTCCAAAAACCTATTGCAAATTTTTTATATTAATAATATAATTATGACTGTAAAAAATTTACAAATATAAAAATAGGGGGAAAAAATTGTGAGTGAGAAAATAACAGTGCTTGTAGCAGATGACAACAAAGATTTTACTATGACATTATCAAGTTATTTAGAAAAAGAGGAGCAAATAGAAATTGTTGGGATTGCTAAAGATGGAAATGAAGCATATGAAATGACAGTAAAACTACAACCAGACATTTTATTATTAGACATTATTATGCCACATTTAGATGGTCTAGGAGTATTAGAAAAGTTAGGAGAAACAGAGCTAGCAAAAAGACCATTAGCAATTATTTTATCTGCTGTAGGGCAAGACAAAATAACACAAAAAGCAATATCATTAGGAGCTCAATACTATATTGTAAAGCCTTTTGACATAAATGTTTTAATAAAAAGAATGAAAGAACTAAAAAATTATCAACCTTCACAACTAAGAGGAGGAATAATTACAAGAGAAATAAAGGCTCAATATATTGATATAGCACCTGAGAAAAAGAAAGATCAGGATAGTCTTGAAGCACTTGTAACTAACCTTATTCATGAAGTTGGAGTACCAGCTCATATAAAAGGGTACCAATATTTAAGAGAAGCAATAATGATGGTAGTTAAAGATACAGATGTTATAAACCAAATAACAAAACAACTTTACCCAGAAATTGCATCTAAGTACCATACAACCCCAAGCAGAGTAGAAAGAGCAATTCGTCATGCAATAGAAGTTGCATGGGGAAGAGGAGAGCAAGGAGCTGTTGAAAACATATTTGGCTATACAATTTCTGCAGCCAAAGGAAAGCCAACAAATAGCGAATTTATAGCGATGATTAGCGACAAATTAAGGCTTGAATTAAAGTCTGCATAAAACCATGAAGTTTTTATTGGTTGATTTATAAGTGAAAATAACCAAATTACTTGAAAACAATAGAATAAATGAGTATAATAAATATAGAAATAAGGAGCCACAAAAAGTGGTTGCCGATATTTGTGTTAAAAAATGCACACTCTAATTACAAGTAGAGTGTGTATTTTTTTCTTAATATATGCAATTTTACAATATTTATGAAATATAAATATTGCCTGCCTATTAAATATTCAAAATATTAATTAAAAATATGTTTAAAATATTGAAAAAAAAATTGCAATTTGTTATACTAATTGTATATACATAAGGAGGAAAAAATGAAAAGTAATGCTATAAAAATAATTGTAGTTTTTATATTAATAACTATAACATTAATGAGTCCGATAACTGTTGTGTATGCAGGTTTTATTGATAGTGCTAGAGGTGAATCAGGTCCAGCACCAGAATTTACACCACCAGATACACCACCATCAACACCATCAGAACCATCAAAACCATCAGAACCATCAGAGCCAAAACCATCAGAGCCATCAGAAAGACCAAAAATAGTATATGTTGATGTGTATTGCAAGGATACAATAGAAGGAAATGTATATGAGGACTTAGGACAAATAAAACCACCATCTGCTGGAAATGACAGTTTGAGAAGTGGTTTTAGTCTTGAAGGTATAACAGTAAATTTATACAGAGGAGATGTAGGAGGAGAGCTAGTAGCTTCTACCGTAACTAAGGAAGATGGAAGCTATTCTATTTCACCTGGTTCAGATGGTACATATACCACTGAATTTGTATTTGGAAAAGTAAGTGATGGCATGTTAAATAGTACTGCACTTGTTAAGAGTGCTTTAAGATATAATGGGCAAGATTATTATGCTGAAAGACTTAATCTTAAAGAGAAGAATGATGAAGGTAAGGATGTGGTAATTCCTGGGGGAGAAGAAAAAGACACTCCTAAAACACCTGAGGAAATTGACATAAAAGAAGCAGGAAAAGGATGTGCTCAAGTGTTTATAGCCCTTGACTGTTCAAATAGTATGAGATCTGAAGAAAATAAAATGACATTACCAAATGGAGACAAAGTAACTAGACTTCAAGTTGCTGTAGATGCTACAAAAGAATTAATTAATTCATTATTAAACAATGGACAAAATATATATATTGGTTTAGTATTCTTTTCTGGGACATGTTATAGAGCAGCATCACTTACAAAAGATATTGATTTACTAAATGCATGTTTAGATGATATTAATTCTAATGGCTGGTGGACACATAATACCAATATAAAAGGAGCATTAGATAAAGTAGATGAATCTTTTTATTATGATAAAGAAAATGGCGAATGGGGACAAAACAGATATGCAGTAATAGTTTCTGATGGTGTACCAACATCAGATGGAAACACTAATGTATATAATAATGATTCTGCTGAAGAAATAAGAAGAAAAATTAAAGGACCAATAGCAGAAAGTACAAGAAAAAGATTACAGGAATTAAGACAATATAATGAAACAACAGGAGAGGTAAATGGTGCAAAAGTTGCAGCAATATTCGTAAAATCAGATGATCCAGAAGAAAATGAAATTGTAGATTCAATATTTAATTTACCATCTGTTTCAGATATATTTAAAAGTGCAGATGAGGCTCAAGATGTAATAGATGCTATATCAGATGACATTGAAGAGGATATTGAAAAAAAATCTGAAGAAAAAGAATATACTGTAGATACAGGTAAAGCTACTTTTTATGGATATGAAGATGAAGCAAGAAGACAAGAAGTATATAATAATTTTAAAAAATGTACTTATGGAAGCACTACTCCGGGTGATGCAAATACTATTCTATTTGATTTGATAGATAAATATGACGGAAGCAAAGAAGCTAGAGATAAGGCTAGAGAATTAAGTGATAAAACATGGATGAAAGTCAAGGGGGGTACATATGCTATTGAAACAATTCCAAGTCCAAATCCACAATCTTACACTGATTCTGAAGGATATACTACAGTAACAACGTATCACTCAGACCCATATAAAAATCAAGACTTATATTTGGCTAGAATACCTGAGTTTTCACTTATTACTAAAACAACAATTACAGCATTAAAAATAACATTATCAGATGGACAAATGTTATATACAGATACTAAAGAAGTTGGAAGTGATTTACCAATTATTGATTATATAGATGCTGAAATTGCACATGGTGCAACAGTTGAAGTAGAATATAGCATAAATGTAAAAAATAATTCATCAACACAATGTAATTATTTAGAAGTTATTAATCATTTACCTAGTGAATTCATGTTTAATGGAAATACAAAACTAATTACTGAAAACAAAACCAATAGCGAAGTTGGTTGGAAAGTCGTATCACTGCAAGAGCTATATAATACAGGCTATGTATCTGAAGAAACAAAAAATATACATGGAAATAAAATAAGCCTAAAAGCTGTTTTAGACAATGATGGAAAGGGAGAAAATGGATTTTATATACCACCAAATGGTGAATATACATTAAAGCTTGTTACCTCAAAAGTTGCAAGTGTAAATACTATATATGAGCTCGACTGGAAGGATGATGCTGAAATATTAGTATACACTAACCATGCACATAGAAGAATGGCATACTTAAGTGACACCTCGCTAGGTTATACTACACCTGACTTGAGAAACTATAAAGTAAAAAGACTTGTAGGTGTTTACCCAGGCGATAGTAAAGATTTTGACTGTTCTGCATTAACAAATTCACTTACTATAATACCACCAACAGGAGTAGAAAAAGAAAATCTATTAATTACATTATTAGAAAACAATAAATTAACAATAACAACATCAATAGCATTTATGCTTGTTATAGCATATATACTAAAAAAGATTATAAAAAGAAAATAAACTAAAAATAAATCTCAAGTTTTAACTAACTTGAGGTTTGTTTTTGTTGACTAATAAACTTGGTGAATATATAATAAACGTAGCAAAAAAATAAGGAGGACTAATAATGTTAATTGAAGTTCCAGAAAAAGTTGCTAAAAAAATAGTAGTAAAAAGAGATGGAAAAAAGGTTGAGTTTGACGGAGCAAAAATTGCACTTGCAATTCAAAAAGGATTTGGAGATATTGTAGGAAATGAAAACCCTAAAACCGCTAAATATAATGAAACAGATGTAAATAAAGTATATAGTAAGGTATTAGTCAGAATAGAAAAATTAGATTCTGACAAAATAAAAATAGAAGAAATTCAAGACTTGATAGAAGAAGAACTAAAAAATGCAGGCTATCATGATGTATATGGAGCTTTTGCAAGTTATCGTGAAAAAAGAGCACAATCAAGGCAGTTATTTTTTGATGAAAAAAAACAACATAAATTTTTAAAAGCACTAGAAAATCTGGGTTTAAAATCTGCCAATGTTGAAGAAAATAAGAAAGAAAAAAATAATGATAGCGAAACAACTATGGGAAATATGTTTCAATATGCAAGTACAATTTCAAGGCAATTTGCAATAACATATTTAATGAAAAAGAAATTTTCAGAAGCACATGAAAATGGAGACATATATATTCATGGAATGAATTTTATTCCTACAGGCACCACAAGTTCATGCCAAATAGATATAAGTAAATTATATGATGATGGATTTTATGTAGGAAATAATTACATAAAAGAACCAAATGGAATAATTGCATATTCAAATTTGGCAACTGTTGCAATACAGGCAAATCAAAATGACCAATATGGTGAGCAAAGTATACCTGCATTTGACTATTATATGGCACCAGGAGTTCTTAAAACATTTAAAAAACAATTAAAACAACTTATTTTTGACTACTTAGAGCTAACTGACTTTGATAAATTTATAGCCATAAATGGAATTGAAAGAGAAATAGATAAAATAAATACTATTGAATTTGAGCCAAGTATATTTGATAAATATTGTAGAGAATCAGAAGAATTAAAAAGAATGTTTAAAATTGCATATAATAAGGCAATTGAAAAAACTAAAAAGTTAACAGAACAAGCAATGGAATCATTTATATATGACTTAAATACAATTCATTCAAGAGCAGGAAATAGACTACCATTTTCATGTATTAATTTTGGAACAGACACAACACCAGAAGGCAGAATGGTGACAAAATCAATACTAAATGCAATAAATAACGGACTAGGACATGGAGAAGAATGTACTTTTCCAGTGGCAATTTTTAAAATAAAAAATGGTACAAATTATAATGAAAAAGATACAAATTATGACTTACTTGAATTGGCATGTTCAGTTGCAGTGAAAAGAAAAAATATTAACTTTTCATTTTTAGATGCAGAATTTAATTTGGATAACTATAAACAAGGAGATTATGACACAGAAGTAGCATACACTGGAATAGGTAATAGAGTATTAGAGAATATGGTTGACTCAAATAAATCAATATCAGTAGGTAGAGGAATATTATCTACAACATCAATAAATTTACCAAGAATAGGAATAAAACATGGAATTATTTCAAGTGATAAAGCTGATATAAATGGATTTTTTACTGACCTAGAAGAAAAATTAGATTTAGTAAAAGATCAACTGCTAGAAAGATATGAAATACAATGCAAGAAAAATGTATATAATTTTCCATTTTTATTAGGGCAAAATGTTTGGATAGATAGTGAAAGATTAAAGGATAATGATAATTTAAAAAAGGCACTAAAACATGGAATTTTAAATATTGGTTTTAGTGGATTAGCAGAATGTTTAAAGGCTTTAACAGGAGAACATCAAGGAGAATCTGAAAATGCTCAAAAATTAGGACTTAAAATAATAGAATTTATGAGAAAAAAATGTGATGAGTATTCTGAAAAATATAATTTGAATTTTAATTTAGTTGCAACACCTAAAGAAGAAATATCAAATAAATTCATAAAATTAGACCAAGCTATTTATGGAAAACTAAAAGGAATAACAGATAAAAGTCGTTATACAAATTCTTTTCATATTCCAGAAGGATGTAAAATATCTACTGTAGATAAAATTAAACTAGAATCAAAATATCATAGTTTAACAAATGGAGGACATATTGCAATAGTACAAATAAAAAATGGAAGCGCAAAAGATATTATGAATGTTATAAAGACTATGCAGGAAAATGGAATTGGGTATGCAAAAATAGTTAATATGGAGAAGTAAAAATGGACGAATTTGATGTAAAACAAGCAGATAGCAAAGAATACGTTTTAAATATGGTAAAGCAAGATGGGAAACTATTAGACTTGGCTTCACAAAGGCTACAAGATGATGAAGAAGTTGTAATGGAGGCAGTTAAACAAAATCCAATATCTTTGGAGTTTGCAAGTAATAGATTGAAAAATAATGAACAAATAGTAATGGAATCAGTTTCGAGAGTTGGATGGACAGCTTGTTATGCAAGCGAAAAACTAAGAGCCAATAAAGAAATTATGCTACCAGGATTAAAAATAGATGGTCAAATATTATATTATGTATCAAAAGAATTAAGAGATGACAAAGAAGCTGTTTTAGCAGCTGTAACAAATAAAGGGTTAATATTAAAATATGCAAGTAATAGATTAAGAAGAGATAAAGAAATTGTGTTAGCGGCAATAAAACAAGATAAAAGGGCAAAGGAATATATTGCATCAGAAGAACTAAAAAATGATGAAGATATACAATTGATATTAAATCCACCTCAAGAAAATTAGTCATTATTATTTAAATCCTCCATTAGTGTTTTTATATCTGTATAACCATCATATACACAAATGCAACACAAAAATAAAATTCAAAGAAAATAGAATATTTTAAATAAAAACATCAAACAATAAGTAATGGTGATTTAAATGAAAATATCGTGGCTTAAATATGAACAAGATAAGAGAAGTTTTCGATTACCAGAAACTTTAGGGTTTGATGTTTTTTATTTATCAGATTTAGAACAAACAGATAATAAAATGAAAGAGTTAATAAAAAATAATTATGACACAATTGTTATTTCAAATGAAGTTGCTGGGTTTTCAGAAGATATTATAAAAAAATATCAAAAAAGTAAAGATATAAAAATAGTAATTTCTTTAGACAAAGACTAATAAAAATAGAGTATGAAAAAAATGAGCTATACTTTTGTATGTATTGGGACAAATAAAATAATATCAGATTCATTTGGACCTAGAGTTGGTAATAAACTTAAAAAGGTCTTTTACTTAAGCCCAGAAATAAATGTTTATGGAACAATGAAAAATCCAATACATTTAAAAAATGCTATGTTATTTTTAGATGAAATAAAAAATGAAAAACAAATTATTTTAATAGATTCAGCTATTGGAAAAAAAGAAGAAATTGGAAATACTTATGTTAATAGAGGTGGCACAGAAATAGGAAAGGCTTTTAATAAAAGTATATATTTTCCGGCTAATTTAAATATAAAAACTGTAATTGGATCAAAAGAATATATGCCCAATTATTCAATTAATCAAATAGAAAAAATAGCAGATGATATTGCAATTAAAATTGCTAATATTGTTTTAAATTTACCTGTATAAAAAAATATAATTTGGAAAAAATTGAGTTATAAACATAAGAAAGGAAAGAGAAAGATGAATACAGGTAATTTAAAAAATATTGTGGTGTTAAAGGACTTGCCATCTAATTTAATTGAAGAGGCAATAGTTGTGTTAAAGGAAAATCAAAAAATACCCAAATTAGAGCCTGCATCAAAAGATAAAAAAGAAAATGAATCTGATATGAAAAAAAATTCAAAAGATTATATAGTAAAAGAAGCGCAAATGTTAATTGCAGATTATATTTCAAGGGTTGAAAATAAAAATAAAAAAGAAAATCAATCAATACAAAAACTAAATAAAAAATGCAAATGGTTAAAATCTGTAAATCAAGCATTGTTGGTTAGTTTAGTAATTAGTATTTTAATAAATTTTATATTTTAAGAATAAAACATTTCTTCCTCACATATAAATGAAACATAAAACTACAAAGGAAGAGGTGTATTTTTTTGGAAAGAGTTTTATCACAAGAAGAAAGAATAAGAAGAGCTGAAGAAATATATTACCGCAGAAAATTAAATAATAGTGATGTAAGAATGCCTAGTTCTCAGGTAAGAGATCAAACTGAAAAAAGGCAGTTTTCATTATATAGGAAAATGGCTATACAGGTACTTTTATGTATATTAATTTATTTGGGTTTTTCATTAATTAAAGAAGCAAATTATTTATTTTCTGAAAGTATTATAAATAAAACGAAAGAATTTTTAAATTATGATATTAATTTTGAAGTAATATCTTCAAATATAAATGAATTTTGGAAAAATAATAAAGATAAATTTAATATTTTTGTTAATGATGAACAACCAAATACAGAAAATACAAATAATCAAGAAACAAATACTGAAACTACTAATGAAGAAACGCAAAATAACGAAAGTGAGCAAAATACTAATGCAGAAAATAATACAAATGAGAATAATGAAACTACAGGAATAGGTGGGTCAAGCACTACAGAAGATGATCAAGCTGATGAATCAACTAAGAAAAGCCAAATGGAGTTGGATGCAGAATACATAAAAAATAATTTTAGTATGCAACTACCAGTGAAAGCAAAAGTTACATCAGGTTATGGAAAAAGAGAAGCTGATAAAATTGTTTCTGCAGATCATTATGGTATAGATTTAGGAGTAGTTGTAGGTACAACTGTATTAGCAGCAATGGAAGGAACTGTTACATTAGTATCAGATGAGGGAGAATATGGAACTCATGTGAAAATTGTGAATAAAGATGTAACTACAATTTATGCTCATTGCAGTAAGATTTTAGTAAAAAAAGGTGAGAAAGTAACAAAAGGGCAAAAGATTGCTTTATCAGGAAATACAGGAAAGACTACAGGTCCTCATTTACATTTTGAAATTAGAAGAGGTGAAAGGTCGGTTGATCCAGCATTAGTACTAAATTTTTAAAATAATCAGCATCTTACGTTGTCAAAACTTGCATTAAAAATCTAAAAGTTGGACTGATGAAATATAATACTTTTTGTAGTGACGGCTGTGGGGACCAGCGAATTAGAAGGCGTTACTAAATTTTTTCAAATCATTAGAAATGTTTGCAAAAAATTGTTGTTACGCCTTCTTATGAAGTAGGGATGGAACGGAAAAAAGTATTATATCTCATCAATAAAAATTTAATATAAAGAGGAAAAAGATGAGTATAAAAGTTGATTTAAAAATTTTTTTATTTGCAATTGTATTTTGGTTTACTAAGCAAATAAAAATATATGCAATATTAATGATATTAGGGTTAATACATGAACTTGGGCACATGATATGTGGAATATGTTTAGGACTAAAACCAAGTAGTATAAAAATAACACCAGTAGGTTTTCAAATATTGTTTAAAAATTGTGTACAAGACTATAATAAAAAAATAAAAAAAGGTAATGAAGTATGCATAAAAAAAATAGCAATTGCATTTGCAGGACCATTAGTTAATATGTTTATTGCAATAATTGCTTTTTTTATGCCAAAAAACATATTAATACAAAAAGAACTATTGGTATATGCAAACTTATTACTTGCAATATTTAATTTACTTCCAATATATCCTTTAGATGGAGGAAGAATTTTAAAAGAAATAATAACAATTAAAAGACGGAAGAAAAAATGCTTATGAGGAAATTAATTATATTTCTAAGATAACAGTGGTAGTACTTACAATAATTACGTCAATTATAATTTTAAAAATACATAACATTGCTATTTTAATTATACTAGCATATTTGTGGTACCTAACCATAAAAAATGAAAAAGAATATAAAATAAAAAGAAGAATTATAAATGTAATGGAAAAGTGCCGTAATGTTAAAAGTAGTTGACAAAATTCCAATTAAAGTTGCTAGACTTTTTGAAGAAAATATTGTATCATAAAATCGTAAAAATATTTGGAGGATTAAATATGAAATTTGAAGAAAAATTAATTAAATTAAGAAAAGAAAATTTACTATCACAAGAAGAACTAGCAGAAAAATTGAATGTTACAAGACAAACAATATCTAAATGGGAACTTGGACAATCAAAACCTGATATTGAAAAACTTAAAGAGATTAGCTCACTTTTTAAAGTAAGTATAGAACAATTAACAGATGATAATAATACTGAAATAAATAAAAAGATTAAAGAAAAAGATAATTCAAAAGTTGCAAAAATTATTATAACAATAACTGTAATTGCTGTTGTTATTATAATAACATTAATAGTGGCTTTCGTTTATCAAAGAATTTTTAAAACATTTGATGGCTTTATAGATGATACAAAAGATATTATGAATTCTACAATACAAACACAAAAAGACATGATGAATACATTTAATGATATGAGAGAAAATGTTTTAGAACAACAAAATAATACTAAAAGTAATATGGATGATCAGATGGAAGAAATGATGGAACGATATAAAAATATGCAAAACAAAATGAATGAATTACTATAAATAAAGAATAAAAGGTATTGAAAATGTAAAAAAAGAAATGTAAAATTATATAAATAGAATTCAATCAAAAGGGGAATAAATATGGAAATAATAGTCATTTTATTTATAGTTTTAGTAATATTATTGTCTGTTTTAAAAATGTATAATGATTTTATAAAACTAAAAAACAAAATAAAGCAATCTGAATCTGGAATAGATGTATATTTAAACCAGAGATTTGACTTAATACCAAATTTAGTTGAATGTGTAAAATCATATACAAAATATGAAACAGAAACATTAGATAAAATTGTAGAACTAAGAAATTCATATAATCAAAATAATGGTTTGGATTTGGAAAAGGCAACAGAACTTAACAACAATATTAATAAGATTTTAGTTGTTGCAGAAAATTACCCAGAGCTTAAATCAAGTGAACAATATTTGAATTTACAAAAAAACTTAAGTAAAGTTGAAAGCCAACTTCAAGCTGCAAGAAGAATTTATAATAATGATGTAACAAATTATAATACAAAAATAGACACTGTTCCAGCAAATATAATTGCGGCAATATTTGGATTTAAAAAGGCAGACCTATTTCAAATTGAAGAATATAAAAAAGAAAATATTAATATAGAATTATAGGACAATAATATGAAAGATTTTGAAGATTTATATAATGAATTAATAAATAAAAATGAGAGTGAACTATCAAAATTATGGGAAGAAACTAAAAAAGAAAAAATAAAAAGAATAACATTAATATTAGTATTAATTGCTATAGTTGATATAGCAATTATATTTGTTATGAGTAGCCAAATTCATAGTGTTGAAAATACTGAATTTTGCATTATGGTTATATCACCGATAATATTTTGTGATGTGATTATAGCTACAATTATAAGCATTCTTATGAGAGGTAAAGCAGTAAATTATAACTCTGCATATAAAGAAAATATATTGGAGAAATTGATAAAAAATTTTTTTGATGAAGTTGATTATATTCCTAAAAAGGGAATGCCAGCAGGTATATATGATGAAGGGAAATATAATGAATATTACAATAGATATTACTCAGACGATTATGTAGATGCCAAGCTGGATAATAAATATGATATGAAAATGGCAGAAGTACATACAGTTTATGAATCTACACATACTGATAGTGATGGACACACTCATACAGATAGGGTAACTAAATTCCATGGATTATTTGTAAAAATAAAAATGGACAAGTCAATAAAAAATAATTTGATTATAAAACAAGATAAATCAATTAGAAAAAAAGAAAAACTAGAAATGGACTCAACAGAATTTGAAAAACTTTTTGATGTAAGCTCAGAAGACAACATAATTGGAATGCAAATATTAACTCATGATGTTATGGAACTTTTAATAGATTATAGAAAATATCTAAAACGTCCTTTTGATATTTGTATTTATGAAGATACAATTTATATAAGAATACACTGTGGAACCATGTTTGAGGCAAAAATAAATTCAAAAACATTTGTTGATAAAGAACAGACAGAACAATATTATAATATGCTAAGATTTGTATATAAATTAGCAAAAGAAGTTATTAAAATGAGTGATGGGGATTTTTAAAGTGAACATTTTTTGACAAAACCCTTGAAATTAATGGAAAATAATAGTATAATAATAACGTTAAAAAGGAAAATATTCCTTACTTACAATTTAGTTGTAGGTTTTAATCCATGAGGAGGTGAATATAATGAACAAATACGAAAGTGTTGTCATTATTGATCCAGCTGTAGAAGAAGATAAAGTAAAAGAATTATCTCAAAAATTTACAGACATAATCAATAATGATGGTAAAGTAGAAAAAGTTGAAGAACTTGGTAAGAAAAAATTAGCTTATGAAGTAAAGAAAAACAAAGAAGGTTACTATGTTGTTATCAACTTTGAAGCAAATCCAAACTTAATTTCTGAACTAGAAAGAAATTACAGAATTATGGATGAAGTAATTAAATTTATTACAGTAAAAGCAGAATAATTTATTGCAAAAAACAAAATGTGAGGTGTAAAAATGAACAAAGTAATTTTAATGGGGCGCTTAACAAGAGATCCAGAGGTAAGATATACACAAACAAACAACACATTAGTAGCTTCTTTCAGTTTAGCTGTAAATCGTAGATTTACTAGACCAGGGGAAGAAAGACAAGCAGATTTCATTAATATAGTAGCATGGAGCAAACTAGGTGAATTCTGTAGTAAATATTTTAAAAAAGGTCAACAAGTTGGAATAATAGGAAGAATACAAACAAGAACTTGGGATGATGAACAAGGACAAAAACGTTATATAACAGAAGTTATAGCAGAAGAAGCATATTTTGCAGATAGCAAAAGAGAAGGAGATGGAGCAAATAATAACTTTGACTCAACCTTCGGTACAATGCCTTCTACAGACTCTAGTTCTGATTTTGAAATTTCTTCAGGAGATGACCTACCATTTTAATTAGAATAGGGGGGAAAGAAAATGGCAGACAAAAAGAATAATAAAAGAAATATGAGAAACAATGATGAAGATTATAATCCTAAATTTAGAAAAGTTAGAAAAAAGGTATGTCCATTATGTGCTGATAAAAACTTAAAATTAGATTATAAAAATGCTGATCAGTTAAGAAAATTCATTAATGAAAAAGGAAAAATACTTCCAAGAAGAGCAACTGGAGCATGTGCAATTCATCAAAGAGATATTACATTAGCTGTTAAAAGAGCTAGACAAATAGCTATATTACCATATACAGCAGAATAATTAATAAAAATACACCTGAGAGGGTGTATTTTTTTGTGACTTGAAAATTAAATGTTAAAAATTGTTTAAAAAAGTAGCAGATAGGGAATAATTTCAATAAAATAATATAGAAATATAGGAGAAATTTATGAAAATTGGAATTGCTTTATCTGGTGGCGGAATACGTGGAATTGCACATGCTGGTGTTTTAAAAGCACTTGAAGAAAATAACATTAAAATTGATATAATAGGTGGAACAAGTGCTGGGGGAATGGTGGCAAGTTTATATGCAATGGGAATTGAACCTGAAATGATACATACTTTGTTTAAAAAATATGCAAAAGAAATAATTGGTGCAAACAAAATGCCGTTTTTATCAAAATTATTAAAGTATTCATTTAGTAAAAAAGTTACACTGACAGGTTTTAATAATGGAGAATCAATAGAAAAAATATATAATAAAATAGCAAAAGAACAAGATATAGAAAAAATCAATCAAATACAAATGCCTTTAGTAATTACTACTGTGGATATTATGAAGCCAAAGGAATATATATTTACTAACAATATTCCAAAAGATGAAGAAGATAAGTCAAAATACATTAAAGATATTACAGTTGGAAAAGCTGTTAGAGCAAGTAGTAGTTTTCCAGCAGTATTTATGCCGTGTAAAGTTGATGAATATGCATTTATGGATGGAGGTGTCTTAGATAATGTACCAGTTGAAGAAGTAAGAAAACAGGGGGCTGACAAGGTATTAGCTGTTAAATTTGATGCAGACAAAATTGAAAAAGATAGCAATTTAATGGATATAGCAATGAAAACAATTGACATTATGGGAAATAAAATATCAGAAGAAGGTTTGAAAAAAAGTGATTATGTATTAAATGTATATACAGATAAAGTGGGTTTGTTAGATATACAAAAACTAGATAAATGCTATGAATATGGTTATCAAAGTGTAATAAAAAATTTAGATGAAATAAAAAAAGCGATGCAACTTTGATTGAGTTGTATCGCTTTTTTTTTATTATTTTTCTTCAACTTTTTCAATAGTCTCTTTTTTTACGAATAATGAATATATAAATATTCCTAAACCGTAAACAATAGTGAAAATTGAAATATAATTACCTACATATGGTATTTGTTGAGCTAACCATAATACGGCAACTGAAGCAATAGAAAGTAAAATTGTTTTAGCTCTTGTTTTATTTTTTAATTTATTTGCAAAATTGTTTCCAATTGTAATTCCTAAAATAGAAATAGTTATTGAAAGTATTAAAAGGTATACAGTGATTAAAGCAAAGCTTACATATGATAAAATACCTGTTATAAGTAAAAATATTGATATAAAAGGTGTAAGTACAAATGCTAAAACACCAATTAATATTGCAATAAAAGATTTTTTACTTGTAGTATAAGTTGCTTTTTCTGCAAAACCAGGTGTAATAAAAGTTGCAAGTAAAATAGTTACTACTGCATATAATATTACTGATATAAAACTTGTAATATATTTTTTAATTATGTCAGTAGTTGATGGTTCTGAAATTTTAACTTCAGAAAAATTAATTTTTCTAGCAACAATACCTTCAGGAATTTCTACCTCTTTTTGAGCACTATAATAAAAATCTCTAGCAACAACATTTTCGGCATTATTAGCAAATGAGAAAGGACCACTTACATAAAGGTCTCTTCCGATTCTGCCATCAAATGATGAACTTGCAGAAGAAATTTTTAAATCTCTTATAATGTTGGCACTTTTTTCTAAGGTGAATGATTTGGCAATTATATAAGCATCACTTGCAATTCCTTTAAATGTAATTTGTTGAGCTACAGCAAATATATTTCCTTCTATAATTGCATTTTCCTCAATTACTAAAGAATTTGCTAATACAAATAAATCGCCATCAATTCTACCTGTAATTTTAACTTCTGATCCAAATATAAATGAGTTTCCGTTTATATTTCCATTTATTAAAACAGAGTTACCACCCTCATAAATATCACCATCAGTATTTGGAACTGTAATGTCTTGATTTTCTGTAGTTTGAGCAGAGTCAAGCAAAGCAGTAACCATACCATCTTCTACTGATGTTACATTTTCAGCAAAACATACAGAAGAAAAAGTTAATAATAAAATAAAACATAGTATTAAAACTTTACATGTTTTCTTCATAAAAAAACCTCCTTTTAAATGATAATATAAATATATATCATTTAAAGGAGAAAGTCAATTACTTAAATGATTTGCACAAGCTATTAATACAACAATTTTTGCAATTTGGTTTTTGAGCCTTACATATATTTCTGCCATGCAAAATTAAAATATGATTTGCATCTGAATAGTATTTTTTAGGTAAAATTTTTAATAGATCTTTTTCTATTTTTTCTGGATCTTTTTCATTTGAAAAGCCAATGCGATTTGATAACCTTTTAACATGAGTATCAACAGCAATTCCTTGAGGGTTATTAAAGGCTTCAAGCATAATTACATTTGCACTTTTTCTACCAACCCCTGGAATAGTCATTAATTCTTCCATTGTATTAGGAACATCACCATTAAAATCTTTCAATATTTTTTGTGAAGCAAGCTTTAAATTTTTAGCTTTATTTCTGTAAAAACCACAAGAATGAATCATTTTTTCAATATCTTCTAATGGTAAATTTGCAAAATCTTCAGGAGTATTGTACTTTGGAAAAATTTCTGCGGTTACTTTATTTACTCTTTCATCAGTACATTGGGCTGATAAGGCAACAGCAACAAGTATTTCAAATGGAGTGGTAAAATTTAAGCTACATTTTGCATCTGGGTATTCTTTTTTTAATATTTCAAAAATTTTTATAAACTTTTCTTTTTTCATAATAGAGTCCTTCTTCATATTTTACATATATTAAAGCACAAAGCTAACAAAAAAGCAATTAATGTGAAAACATAAAATGGTAACAAAAATGGAAGATAATAATATAATATACAAAAGAGAAAGGAGGTAATTTACAAATGTTTTGTGCACTGAAAAAAACAATAGGTGTATGTCTTATAGGGTTAGGATTGGGCATATTACTTGTATTATTACTTCCAATATCAGGATGGTTATTTACAATTGGTTTATTAATTGTAATAGTTGGGCTAATGTGGTTATCTTGCTAAAAAAAGGAGAGTGAATAATAAATGACGATTGTTGTTAAAAAAGTTCCAAAATGCTTGAGGGGTATTGTTAAATTATTATTTGGAATAAAAGAAAAATGATACTCAAAAAAAGGCTATTTACATAGCCTTAATTTTTTGCATATAAAATTTAAAAACTAAGCTCTTGCAACTTTCCCAGAACGTAAGCATTTTGCACAAGCATGAATTGTTTGAGTTTCACCATTAACAACAGCTTTAACTCTTCTTAAGTTTGGTCTAAAAGCTCTAGTTGTTCTTCTACTAATATGAGAACGAGCTATACTAAGCTTGTTTCCATGAGCTAATGATTTTCCACAAATATCACATTTTGCCATTGAACTGCACCTCCTATGTGAAATCTAAAATTGACTAAGTATAAGTTTAACACATATTACAACAAAATACAAGTGTTTTACGAAAATTCGTAATAAAAGTTATTTATTAATTATGTCTTTAATAACTTCTCCAGCTAAAATTAAACCTGCAACAGATGGAACAAAGCTAATACTAGCAGGAGTTCTTTTATTAGTTTCATCAAAACGTTTTGGTTCTTCTTTAGAGTAAACTACCTTTAAATGTTTAATTCCACGTTTGCTAAGCTCTTTTCTCATAACTTTAGCTAATGGACATACTGAAGTTTTTGTAATATCAGATACTTCAAATTTGGTAGGGTCTAATTTATTTCCAGTACCCATAGAGCAAATAATTGGAATTTCACGTTTATGACATTCTTCTACCAAATTAATTTTAGAAGTAACACAATCAATTGCATCAACCACATAATCAAAATGAGTACTTAAAATTTCATCTGCACGTGAAGCATCATAAAACATTTGATATGTAGTTATATTTAGATTAGGGTTGATTTTAAGCAATCTTTCTTTTTCAACATCAACTTTAGGCATTCCAATAGTAGTAGTATCTGCAATAAGTTGACGATTTATATTTGTAATATCTACAACATCTTTATCAACTAATGTAAGGTTGCCGATTCCACTACGTGCTAAAGCTTCAATTGCATAAGAACCAACGCCTCCACAGCCAAATACTGCAACATGAGAATTTTTTAATTTATTAATATTATCTATTCCGATTAAATATTCAGTTCTATTAAGCCAATTGTTCATTTTTTAATACCTCGAACCATATTATAGCATTTTTTAAAATTAGGTGTCAATATATTCCGAACAAAAATTTGCAAAAGCACTTGCAATTTTTTTATTTTATGATAAAATGTGTGTGATAAAAAAGGAGAATGAAAATGTTAGCATATATTAAAGGAATTTTAGAAATTAAAACAAAAGGTTATATAGTGGTAGAAGTAGGTGGATTAGGGTATAAAATTTTTATGCCAGAATCTACAATAGCAAAAGCCGGCAATATTGGAGATAAAGTACAAATACATACATTTATGAGGGTTAGAGAAGATGATGTTAGCTTATATGGTTTTTTAACAAATGAAGAATTACGTATGTTTGAGCTATTATTAAGTGTTAGTGGAATAGGAGCAAAAGGAGCATTAGGAATATTATCTAATATTACACCATCTCAATTTGCGTTAGCAGTTATATCAAATGATGTGGCAATATTAAAAAAGGTACCAGGGATTGGACCTAAAACAGCTCAAAGAGCCATATTAGAGTTAAAAGATAAATTGAAAAAAGATCAAGAAATAGCAGTTACAGAAGGAGAAGAGGCTTCAAGTATTGAAAAAGTTATTAAAGAAGATGAAAAAGTATCAGAAGCTATTAGTGCATTACAGGTACTTGGTTATAGCAGACGTGAAATAGTAGAAGCATTACAAAATGTAGAGTTAACTTCATTATCTGTAGAGGATATTATAAGAAAAGGACTTGCTAATTTAGCTAAGAAATTATAATATTTAGAGTAGGCACAGCGACTTTGATATATATTTTTTCGTGCTTTAGCCTAAGAAAAAATATATTCAAAGTGCAAGCGACGTGCCGGAGAGATCAAAATAGAGATAAAAGGAGCTTTGAATAATGGACATGAGTAAACCACTTGCATACAGAATGAGTCCCAAAACATTAGATGACTATGTAGGGCAAGAACACATATTAGGAAAAGATAAAATTTTATACCGTACAATAAAAGCAGATAGACTATCTAGCATTATACTTTGGGGGCCACCTGGATGTGGTAAAACTTCGCTTGCTAGAGTTATTAGTAATACAACAAAATGTAAGTTTTTGAAAATAAATGCAGTAACATCAGGAATATCAGACATAAAAAATGCGGTTGAAACAGCACAAAATGTTTTGTTAAACCCATCTGGAAAATGTATTTTATTTATAGACGAAATTCATCGTTTTAATAAATTACAACAAGACGCATTACTTCCTTATGTGGAAAATGGAACTATAATTTTAATAGGAGCTACTACAGAAAATCCATATTTTGAAGTAAATAAAGCTTTAATATCAAGATCAATGGTATTTCATTTACAACCACTAACAGATGAAGATATATTTAAAGTGTTAAAAAAATCTTTAACATCTGAGGATGGATTAGGAAATTACAATATAAAAATAGAAGATAGCACATTAAAAAAACTTGCAATAACATCTGGGGGAGATGTAAGAACAGCTTTAAATGGGCTAGAAGTTGCAGTTTTGACAACACAAATGGATTCAAATGGAATAATAAATATTACAGATGAAATATTAAAAGAGTGTGTACAAACAAGAAAAGCGGTGTTTGATAAAAAAGGAGACAGCCATTATGATAATATTAGTGCATTTATAAAATCGATGCGTGGCAGTGATGTAGATGCTGCATTGTTTTACTTGGCAAGAGCACTAAATGCAGGTGAAGACCCTGTGTTTATGGCAAGAAGAATTGTTATAGCAGCTGCAGAAGATGTTGGAATGGCAAATCCAAATGCTTTAGTAGTTGCAACATCAGCTATGCAAGCTGTAACTATGGTAGGAATGCCAGAAGCCAGAATTATTTTAGCAGAGGCAACAGTTTATGTTGCAACTTCCAAAAAATCAAATGCTGCATATTTAGGAATAGATAAGGCACTAGCAGATGTAGCTAATAAAGATACAGGAACGATACCAATGCACATTAGAAATGCACCAGCAGAAGGAATGTCAAAAGAAGGTTATGGAGTAGGTTACAAATACCCACATGATTATCCAAATCATTGGGTAGAACAACAATATTTACCTGATAAAATGTTAGGAACAAAATATTATACAAAAGATGATACAGTGGAAGATTAAATTGAAAATCCCCGGCTAAAACAGTCCGGGATTTTCTGTGATTATAATGTTGTTACTAGTAATAATACAACTAAAAATAAAGTATTAAATATTGTATACATTATTAAATATTTCCAAAAGTTTTTAGGCTGGTGTTTTAAAAATTCTTTTAAAGTAATTAAACTAGCTAGTGAAGATATCAATATTCCTAAAGAACCTATATTTACAGAAACTAATAATTCTTTATAATTTGTAGTAAATTTAGATAAGAATATTGCAGTAGGAACATTGCTTATAAATTGACAAGACATTATTCCAGCTAACAATGTATTTTTTACAACAATTTCTGATATAAACTCTTTTATAGCAGATATTCTAGCAATATTTCCTGAAAAGACAAAGAAAACAAAGAATGTTGCTATAAGAGCATAGTCTATTTGCTTAAACCTTTTTCTATCCATTATAAGGATTGTTAAAACTACAATTGCTAATGTTATCAAATAAGGAATAACCCTAAAAATACTAAGTATTACGAAAATAAATAAAATTGAATATATACATAGCTCTTTCTTACTTATGATTATCTTTGAATTTTTTCTTAGCTTTAAAGTTTCATTATGAACAAAAGCACAGCATATCCATAATAACACTGCAACAGTTATGGACGGAACAAGCAATATACTAAAAAACTCTGTTGTGTTTATATTATAATAAGAATAAAGATATAAATTTTGTGGATTACCATAAGGAGTAATCATACCACCCATATTAGCAGCTATAGTTTGCATTATAAATGTAAAAGCTAGATATTTATCATTTTTGGTTGAATGCAAAACAATATATGTAAGCGGAAGAAATGTTATTAAAGACATATCATTTGCTACTATCATATCAAAGAAAAAGGTACCAAATACAAGTGCATATATAACAGCTCTTCGGGTATGAAATAAACCTATAAGTTTTCTAGAAATCAACTCAAATACATTTGTGCTTTTAAGTCCAGCAACTACAGCAAGCATACAGAATAAGCAAATTAATGTACTATAATCAAAATAACCTAAATATTCTTTATCTGGTGGCACAAAAAAACATGTAATAATTGCTAAAACGATTGCAACAGATAAAACTACTTCACTTTTTATAAAATTAATTATTTTTTCTTTTGTCTTCATAATTATCTCCATATAATACTTATATAAATATTATAACAATATAAAATAAAAAATACAATAAAAAAGATACCTTATTTCTAAGATATCTTTTTTAAATTTATTTTTTATCTTTAATAACTTCTGTAATAGCACCTAAACTACTTAAAGTATTTGTTGCTTCAAATGGAATAAATACTTTATTAGCTTCTCCATTAGCAACTTCTTTTAAAGTCTCTAAAGATTTTAATTGAACTAATTTTTCATCAGGTTTAGCTTTCATCATTGCATCATAAACCATATGAATTTCTTGAGCTTTTGCTTCAGCAACTTGTTTTATAGCTTCGGCCTCACCAATTGCTCTTCTTATTTTAGCTTCTTTATCAGCTTCAGCCTCTAAAATAGCAGCTTCTTTTTTACCTTCTGCTAAAGTAATAGCAGATTGTCTTTCACCTTCAGCTTGTAAAATTAAAGCTCTTTTATTTCTCTCAGCATTCATTTGTTTTTCCATTGCATCTCTAATGTCTGCTGGAGGAGTAATATCTTTAATTTCAACTCTATCGACTTTACAACCCCATTGATCTGTTGCTTCATCAAGAATAACTCTTAATCTATCATTGATAGCATCTCTAGAACTAAATGTATCATCTAAGTCCATTTTACCAACAATATCACGAATTGTTGTAATTGCTAAGTATTCAATACCTTTCTTTAAGTTTTGAATTTCATAAACAGCTCTTGCTGGATCTGTAATTTTGTAAAACACAACAGTATCAATAGTAATAGTAACATTATCTTGAGTAATAACACCTTGAGGTGGAATGTCCATTGTTTGTTGTTTTAAACTAACAACACTACGTACATGATCTACAAAAGGAATAATAACTGTAAGACCTGCATCAGCTACTTTGTGAAATTTACCAAGTCTTTCAATAATGTAAACTTCAGATTGTTTTACTATTTTAATTGTATTAAATGCAATAATTAAAATAATAACTAATAATGCGATTAAAACCCACATCATAATAAAAATCCTCCTTAAAATATATATAATAAATAATAAATATTAATGCCTAAACTTTTTGCTCAACTTTTGAATTATTGAGATCTGTTGAAACTACGGCTTTTACACCATCAATACTTAAAATTAAGACTTCAGTTCCTTCACTAATAAATTCTTCATTAGTTGATTTTGCAGTCCACACCTGACCATCTATTTTAATTTGACCAACTCCTTGATTAGGATTTATTTCTTTAATTACAATAGCTCTTTTTCCAATAATAGAAAAAGCATTAGTAACTAAAGGGTTATCAGTTTTATCAAGCTTTTTTGCCAAAGGTCTTGTAAAAAAAATAAAAAGTGCAGAGGTAACTACAAATACAGCAGTTTGAATAATTATATTATCAGTAAAAAAACTGGTTATCATAGCACATAAGCTACCTAAACTTAACCAAAAGATTAAAAAGCCTACAGTTGCTATTTCAGCAATAACAAAAATACCTGCTAAAATTAACCAAATATACCACATAAAATAATCTCCTTTACGCTTGTAACATTTATATTATACTATATTCTGGACAAAAATGGAATATGTTTTTGAAAAAAATGCAATATCTTGCCAACTTTTGCAATTTGTGATATAACAGTAAGCGAATGAATAATATAATCATATAAAGGTGGGATATAATGAAAGAGGAAACTATTTCAATTTTAAAGAAATATCATCAAGAACATATATTAGAATATAACTTAACTGAAAAGCAACAACAAGAACTAGAAAAGCAAATATTAAGCATAGATTTTGAACAATTGCAAAAATTATATGAAAGTACAAAACAAGAAAAAAATATAGAAGAAAAAAAGATTGAGCACATTGCATATACAGACAAGGCAAAAATGTCAAAGGAACTAGAGCAAGAACTTACAAACATTGGAACAGAGGTTATAAAACAAGGGCATTATGCAGTTATAACAATGGCAGGTGGCCAAGGAACTAGATTAGGGCATCAAGGACCAAAAGGAACATATGCATTAGATACAATAAAAGGAAAAAAATACATATTTGAAATAATTATTGATAAACTAAAAAAAGCAAAAGAAGAATATGGAGTTGCAATACCTTGGTATGTAATGACAAGCAAAGACAATCACGAGGAAACGGTATGGTTTTTAGAAAAAAATAAATATTTTGGATATGAAAAAGAAAAGGTTAAATTTTTTAAACAAGGGGAATTACCTTTAATAGATACTCAAGGAAGAGTAATATTAGATGAAAATGCTACAATAAAAGAAGCAGCAAATGGAAATGGCGGACTGTTTGAAGCTATTTATAAAAATCAAATTTTAGAAGATTTAAAAAAGCATCAAATTGAATGGATATTTGTTAGCAACATAGATAATATATTATCAAACTTTGTGGATCCACTTCTAGTAGGCCTTACAATTAAAGAAAAAAATGTTATTGCTTCAAAGTCAGTGGCAAAAGCAAATCCGCAAGAAAAAATTGGAGTTTTCTGCAAAATCAATGGAAAACCAGAGATAATTGAATATATTGATTTACCACAAGAAATGGCAGAAAAAGTTGATGAAAAAGGTGAGTTGCTATATGGAGATGGAAACTTTGGCACATACTTATTTAATCAAAAAGTATTTGAAAAACTATCAACAGCTAAACTACCATATCATGCAGCATTTAAAAAATCAGGTTATTTAGATATAAATGGAAAATTTATAGAACCAGATGAACCAAATGTATATAAATTTGAAACATTTATATTTGATGCTTTCTCACAATATAATGATATGACAATAATGAGAGTAAAAAGAGAAGACGAATTTGCACCTGTAAAAAATCGTACAGGAAATGACAGCCCAGAAACAGCTGTTAAATTATATAATGAAAAAAATAAATAAAGGAGAATTTTATCATGGAAAATGTAATAGGTTTAGTAATGGCAGCAGGAACAGATAACAGAATGAAATCTAAGAAATCAAAACTAGCACAAGAATTATATGGAAAGGCTGTTATAAAAAGAGTTGTTGACAGCATGAAAAAAGCTGGAATAGAAGAAGTTGCAGTTATTGTTGGAGACAACAAAGAAGAGATAGAAGGCATTTTAAAAGATGAAGTAACATATTTAGAACAAAAAGGTTGCTTAGGAACAGGCCATGCAATAATGCAAGCAACAAGTTACTTAGAAAGTAAAAAAGGAAGAGTAGTAATTGCAAATGGAAACATACCATTAATTACACCAGAAACCATTAAAGAATTGGTAGAAAAATCAGAAAAAGAAAATGAGGCAGTTACAATACTTACAGGAATTATAAGTGAACCAACAGGTTATGGAAGAGTTATTAGAGAGAATAATAGAATTACAGAAGTCATAGAAGAAAAAGAACTAACAGAAGCAGGAAAGAAAATATTAGAAGTAAATGCAGGAGTATACTGTTATGAAATTTCTGAATTAACAAAAATAATTGGAACATTAAGAAAAAACAGCATGGGACTATATTATTTAACAGATACTGTTAAAATGCTAGTTGCATCAGGAAAAAATGTTGGAGGAGTCTTAGTAGAAGACAACACAGAAATATTGAGTCTTAATACAAAACTTCAACTAGAAATGTTAACAAGAATTTTAAGAATAAAAATCAACACAATGCATATGAACAATGGTGTAACAATAGAAGACATCAACACAACATATATATATGAAGATGTAGAAATTGGAATGGACACAGTAATTCATCCAAACACAACAATCAAATCTGGAGTAGTAATAGGAGAAGACTGCAACATTGGACCAAATGCATATATTCGTGAAGGATGTAAACTAGCAGACAAAGTAAAAGTAGGAAGCTTTGTAGAAATTAAAAAAGCAATTATTGCAGAAGGCTCTAAAGTACCACACTTATCATATATGGGCGACTGTGAAATAGGAACAAAATGCAATATTGGATGTGGAACAATCACATGTAATTACGACGGAAAAAATAAACACAAAACTAAAATTGGAGATAACTGCTTCATAGGCTCAAATGTAAACTTAGTAGCACCAGTAACATTAGGCGACCATGTATTAGTAGCAGCAGGATCAACAATCACACAAGATGTACCATCAGAAGCACTAAGCATAGCAAGAGAAAGACAAACAAACAAAGAAGAATGGAACAAAAATAAATAATGTCAGTTTGGGGACGTTTCTTTAACTGACAAAAATGTCACTTAGGGGACAGATCTTAAAAAGTTAAAACACTTAAAAGATCTGTCCCCCAACTGTCAAAAGCGTCAGTTAAAGAAACGTCCCCAAACTGACATTATTGTTGGTCGCCAGGTATAAAGTAATCTACAACACCGTAAACTATTGCGCCAACTATTGCAGCCATCCAAGAAACTGTATACCCTGCAACAAAATATTGAGTTACATACAATACAACTGCAGATAGAACAAAACCGACAAAACCTTTACCAAAAGAACTAGCATGTAATCCAGTAAACTTAGTAATTAAGTAATCAATAACAGTAAGAACGATTGCAGCCATAGCTAAAGCCCAAAAGTTACTTATTCTAAATCCAGGTGTAAAAAATGCTGTAATACCAAGAACAATTGCAGCTGTGACCAATCTACCAATAATTTGCCATGCTGTACTTTTAGTATTAGATTGTGTATTAGTATTTGCGTTTGACATGTCTAAAACCTCCTTAATTTAAGAATTTCTAAAAATGAATTTACATGGTTTTCTAATTTTATTATTTACTTAAAAACAAAAATTATTCAGATAATGAATAATTTTTTTATTTTAGATCAAAATTATATTAAAAATTTATGAAAGGAACAAAAAGATGATTATAACTTTAATAAGAACTATTGTATTATACATATTAGTTTTGGTTGTTATGAGACTAATGGGAAAGAGAGAAATTGGGCAATTACAACCTTTTGAACTTGCAATTTCAATTATGATTGCTGACTTAGCATCAATACCTATGACAGATGTTGGAATACCAATTACAAACGGAATTATACCAATTTTAGGACTTTTAGTAATGCATTTAGTTATTTCTATTATAAATATTAAAAGCATAAGAGGAAGAGAAATTTTATGTGGAAGACCAACAATATTAATATATAGGGGGAAAATAGACGAAAAAGCCTTGAAAAAAGAAAGATTTACAATAAATGAATTAGAAGAACGACTTAGAGGAAATAATGTAGTAAATTTAGGAGATGTTGAATATGCAATATTAGAAACAAGTGGACAAGTTACAGTTATTCAAAAACCAAATAAGCGTACAACTACGCCAGAAGACTTTAATATAGAGCCAGACTATGAAGGATTACCTTATGATTTAGTAATAGACGGAAAAATATTAAATGAAAATTTAAGAAAAATTGGTAAAAACGAAGCATGGCTAAAAAAGCAAGTAGAAAAATTTAAAATGACACCTCAAGAAGCGCTAATAGTGACTTTTGATGGTAAGGAACAAATCTTTTGCCAGAAAAAAGAAAATAATTAAATAGGGGAGAAATATGTATAAAGAATTAATTATTATAATTATAATAATAGCATTGGTTATAGTAGGAAATATTATAACCCAAAATAATACAAATAAATCGGTAGAGGCTATAAATGATGAACTCAAAATATTCAGAGAGGAAATTTTAAAACAAACTATCAGCAAAACAGAAATAGAAGAACATATAAAAAAAATAAATAATACATGGGAAGAAAAGTTTGAGAAATTAGCATATTATATTGAACATGATGAATTAGAAAAAGCAAGTTCAGAACTAACAAAATTAAAAGCAGATGTTGAAACAGAAAACTATGACTTTGCAATAGAAAATTTAGACAACTGTGTATTTATATTAGAACACATAAAAGACAAATCAGCCTTAAAAATAGTAAACATATTTTAATGTCAGTTCGGGGACGTTTCTTTAACTGACAAAAATGTCACTTGGGGGACACATCTTAAAAATATAAATTAAAAAAATGAAAGATGTGTCCCCTGACTGACAAAAATGTCAGTTAAAGAAACGTCCCCGAACTGACATAATAACCTGCGGGTTGGGATACTATGAACTCTGCTGCTTTTAATGCTCCTTCAGCAAAGATACTACGAGAATATGCAGTGTGCTTTACTTCAAAGCTTTCATTTTCATTAAAAAATATTACACTATGTTCTCCTACAATATTTCCACCACGTATGCTTGAAAATCCAATTTCATTTGGATTTCTTTTTTCGTGTTTTTGCAATCTATTTAGTTCGTAAAAATATTTGTTGTTATTAGCTTTTTGAATTGCGTTAGCAAGTTCTAAAGCAGTTCCACTAGGACTATCAACTTTTTTATCATGGTGAGTTTCTATTATCTCAATTTCAGAGTTTGGGAGTTTTTGAGATAGACTACTTACAATATCTTTCATTAGTGTAATTTCATAAGACATATTTGATGATTGATAGATTGGAATTTGCTTAGAAGCTTCTATAATTTTATTTTGCTGATCTTCATCAAAACCAGTTGTGGCTATTACAAGTGCAATTTTTTTGTTTGTTGCAAAATTCAAAAGATTTATTGTTGATTCTGGAGCAGAAAAATCAACAACAACATCAGGTAATTCAAATATATTATTAAAATCATTGTAAACAGGAAAACCAAGATTATGTAGTGTATTCCTATCAAAACCACCTAACAAATACATATTAGAATGCTTTTTTATTTGATTAGCTACTTCTTTTCCCATTTTTCCGTTAATGCCATTTATCAATACTTTTATCATAAATACCTCCTAAAAGATGAGTTGAGGGACGAAGCCAAAATCATAATTTTATGTTTAAAACTAAATAATGATTTTGACTACGTCCCTGGAATCATAATATATATTATTCAATTTAAATTATATTATTCTAAAAATAATTAAACTTAAAAATACATAAGCATATTTATAGAAAGTTTTTGAATGAAGTATATTCGACATATGGCGGAATGTTTCAATAAAAGCACTATATTTATCAGCAAAGGTAACTACTACTGTTTCTTTATAATGTGGAATTTTTATTGTGACTGGCCACATATGATTAACTATTACGTCTTTTTCTATGTCATTTAAATTAAAAATTCCTGTTGCATTTTTTAGAGCAATTTTAGGATGCATAAAAGCGTGTTGACCTTTCCAACTTCTATCTGTTCTAATATGATTATGCCAATCATACAAAAATAAATCATGAAGCATTGCACCACGAGTGGCAGAAACATAATCAAGATTTAATTTTTTACAAACTGTGTATGTATAATATGCAACTTGCATACAGTGCTTATAGCAAGAAGTGCCAGCATGTTGATTATATACTTTCATTTCTTGAACTTTCGCATTTTTTAATAAATCATTTATAATAGAAAAAAATTCTTCTAATGAAGTATTTTCAGCTATTAAATCTTTTGTTATCATAAGGTAAAGTCCCCTTTTTTTAAACTCTACTTAAATTATATCACAGTAACATTGAAAATGATACAAATTTAATAGAATTTTAATAAATTGACAGAAATTAACATAAGTTGTATAATGTTTGATAAGTCTTAACAGACAAATTACAACATTAAAAGGAGATCTTACTATGAAAAAAAGCGAAAAAATTCATGTTCGGATGAGTTTTGAGGAAGAGATTATTAAAAACCTTTTGCCAGCTGATTCGGATTTGGCAAGACGACTGGACTCTATTAGAAGATCTGAGAAGGTCAAGGAAGCCTATGCAAGTGCTAAGCAAGAAGTAAAGAAAAAAGCAGCAGAGGCTGTTGCTAAAGGAGTCAAAGTCAATTTGAAGAAAGTTGGTAAGGCGTTTGCAGATGGGGTTCATTGCTCATTTACAATTTATGTACTTGGAATAGCTATCAATGAATCTGTCGAAAATGACATTCAAAAATCCTTAAAAAGATATATGCTTGAAAACATGACAGATGACCTTATGCTTGAAATTATTGAAAAAGTCAGGGTCGAACAAATTGAAACAATCGAAGAAATTATTCATGAGGCTATGTTTTCCAATAGGTTAAAAAATCTGATTGAAGATATCTTCGCAGAAAATGAAGAGAAGTAAGATTTCAACAAAAGAGGGTTGCTAATGCAACCTTCTTTAATTTATATTAAATTGAATTTTTTCATTTCTTTTTCTAAAATTTGTTGTTTTTCTATTGACATTGGAACTAAAGGCAAACGAACTCTCATACTATCATAACCAATCATAGACAAGGCAGATTTTATAGGAATAGGGTTTGTTTCACAAAATAGGCTATCTATTAGAGAAATTGCTTTTATCTGAGAATCTTTGGCTAAAGTGTAATTTCCACTTAAATAATCAAAAACCATATTATGAACAAATTTGGGTGCAATATTAGAAAGTACAGATATAACACCAATTCCACCTAAAGATAAAATAGGGAGAGTTTGGTCATCGTTTCCAGAATAAATATGCAAATTATCTCCACATAAACTGGAAATTTTAGCTATTTGAGATATATTACCACTTGCTTCTTTTATAGCTATAATATTAGGAATTTTAGAAAGTTCTAAACATGTTTTGGGTTCTATATTTAAGCCGGTTCTACTAGGAACATTATATAAAATAATTGGGAAAGAAGTGTTTTTGGCAATTTCGGTATAATGCATAATTAATCCATTTTGAGTAGTCTTGTTGTAATATGGTGTAACAAGAAGTAATCCATCTGCACCAACATTTTCAGCATATTTGCTAAATTCGATTACAGACTTGGTGTTATTTCCACCAGCACCAACAATAACTGGAACTTGTTTATGTACATTATCAATAACAAATTTGGCAACTTGTTTTTTTTCTTCTAAAGACATTGTAGATGACTCACCTGTTGTACCAAGAACAATAAGAGCATCAACACCTTGTTGTAATTGGAAATCAATAAGTTTTTTAAAAGTATCAAAATCAATACCTTCTTTGGTAAAAGGAGTAACTAAAGCTGTACCACAGCCAATAAATAAACTTTTTTTCACAAACATCCCTCCAACATATTTTTTTAATAGTATATGTAAAAAAAATAGAAATTGACAATAATTTACATAAATGCTATAATATAAAAACAGTCCATTGGACTAAATTATAATATGGAGGTCTTAGCATGACTGAAGTTGAACTGAAAGTAACAACATCGAAGGAAGAAATTCTGAGTATTGTTATGGGTGATGAGGAACTTGAAGAAAGATATCGGCAAGTTCTAAACAATGAAGCGGTTGTGAAAAGATGGAAAGAAGTATGCAGATCTATAAGTGATGCAATTGCAAAACAAAGGATGCGTAAATTCAAACCAAAAAAACTCAACGACTTCTTTAACAAAATGCTTGATGAAGTCGCAATAGAGGAAGAGGTTTGGCAGACCATTGAGTACAGTTATGTAAGAAATATCATCGAGGGAAACATTGGAGAGCTTTTTGTGGCTCCGTGCAAAACATTAAAAGAAGTTTTGATGAGTCACATGGATGTAAAATTAATGTTGGAGGTTATTAATTCTGCGGAAGAAGTAAAACTTGAACAGATTGGAGAATTGCCAGACTTAGTTAATTCGGCTGAAGTTATTTATGCCATCATTATGGAAGATGATGAATAAGACCAATAGTTAAAATAATAAAGCAACTGCGAATGCAGTTGCTTTATTATTTTAAAAATCCACTTATAATTTGTTCTTCTGCTTCTTTTTCTGTAAGACCAAGAGTCATAAGCTTAATAAGTTGTTCTCCTGCAATTTTTCCAATAGCAGCTTCATGAAGTAAACTTGCATCAACATCATTTGCTACTATTTTAGGGGTAGATGTAACCTTTGCCTTATCCATAATAATTGCATCACATTCAACATGCCCAAAACACTTGTTGTTTCCATTAACATTTGAGCTAAATTCTTGAACAGAGTTGTCTCTTGCAATAGCACGAGAGGCAACATGTACACTAGAATTTTCGCCATTTAAGTCAATATCAAAAATACTTTTAGCTATTTGATTTCCAGAAGTCATAACTCTTTCTGTAATAACTAGACTTGTATTATTACCAAGCTCACCTTTAGTTTCGCGAACTGTAGAAGAAACACCTTCGATTTGAATAGTTTCCATTTCTAATGTAGAACCTTCTTCAAGATTTACAATTGTTTGAGGGTTTAAGATTCTATCTCCAGTTCCATTACCTTCTCCATAATGTTTTTCAATGTATTTTACCTTAGCTCCTTTTGATAAATGAAATGTATGAATACCATCATGTTCTGAAGTTTCACAAGAGCTGTTATGAATTCCGCAACCTGCTACAATAACTACATCAGCATTTTCACCAACATAAAAATCGTTATATACAATATCATTAAAACCTGCTTCTGTTAATATAACTGGAATGTGTACACTCTCGTTTTTAGTATTTGGCTTAATAATAATATCAATACCAGGCTTATCTTGCTTTGTAACAATATCAATATTTGCAGTAGTATTTCTGGCAACACCTTTGCCATTTTCACGAATATTGTATGCACCAATTGGAGTTTTTTCAATATCAGCAATGGTTTTTAGTAGATTTTTTTCAATTGTATCTAATTTATTTTCAAATTCATTACTCATATTAGTTGCCTCCTTTTTCAAGCATTACTTTACATGGCTTTTGAGTGTTATTTAAAAGTAAGGGAAGGACATCTTCTTTTTGCCCAACAGATTGTACTTTTCCATCAACAAGTAAAATAATTTCATCTGCAATATTTAAAATTTTCTCTTGATGAGAAATAATAACAATTGAAGAATCACTAATTTCAGAATGCATTTTTTCAAATACAGAAATTAAGCTATTAAAGCTCCATAAATCAATACCAGCTTCAGGTTCGTCAAATACAGTAAGCTTAGATTTTTTAGCTGCAAGCATAGCAATTTCAATACGTTTTAATTCTCCACCAGAAAGTGAATTACTAACTTCTCTATTTAAATAATCTTTTGCACATAAACCTACATCAGAAAGATAGTTACATGCCTCTGAAACATTTATAGTGTTACCAGAGCTTAGTTCTATTAAATCTCTGACAGTTAAACCTTTGAATTTTACAGGTTGTTGAAAAGCAAAACCAATTCCTAGTTTAGCTCTATCAGTAATTCCCATAGCAGTAATGTCCTTTCCAGCAAAGAGAATACTACCAGAATCAGGCTTTAAAATACCCATAATAATTTTTGCAAGAGTAGATTTACCAGAACCATTAGGACCAGTTATTGCAACTAACTTGCTATTATCTATTTTTAAACTTATGTTATCTAAAATTTGTTTATTGTCTCTAAAATAAGAAACATTTTTAAGTTCTAACATAATTTTACCTCCTTAAAATTTAGCACATATATTGTACCACAAAGTGAGCAAAAATACCAGATTTTGAATAATATTTAGTAAAAATACTAAAATAAATATATAAAATATTGACATACGTTAAAACGTACGCTATAATATAAATATAGGGGTGATTAAAAATGACGAATATAAATGTTACCAATTTTAGAAAAGATATATATGAGTTATTAGAACAAACTATAAAGTTTAATGAACCAATAAATATTACAACTAAAAATGGGAATGCAGTTGTTATATCAGAGGAGGATTATAACGGACTAATGGAAACAGTATATTTATTAAATGCACCAGGAATGAAAGAAAAACTTTTAAAAGGAAAAGAAACAAAAATAGAAGATTGTGTTGCAGAAGAAGAGGTGGAATGGTAGTGTATAAAATTGTTTATACCAAAGATTCAATAAAAGATATTGAAAAAATAAAAGGCACTAATTTGGATAAAAAAGTACTGGCTTTAATTGAGATAATAAAAAATAATCCATTTCAAACACCACCACCTTATGAAAAATTAGTAGGTGACTTGCAAGGCTTATATTCTAGAAGAATAAATATAAAACACAGATTAGTGTACCAAGTATTTGAAAGTGTTCAAACTGTAAAAATAATAAGTATGTGGACACATTATGAGAAAATATAAAAAGATTTGCCTCACGGAGTGAAGCAAATCTTTTTTAGAATTTTTCAATCCATTTATTTAAAATATTTGTAGCAATTTCTTTTGTAACATTGTTTTTATCAAATAATGGATTATATTCAACTAAATCAGCAGATTTAATAATATCACTATACTTTGTAATTTCATCTGCCAATGCATAAGGTTTCTCTAAATTTATATCATTTGAAACACCAGAGACAACATTAGAAACTATTAAAGTTAAACCAAAGTATAAAAAATATTACAATTTATTGAAAATAAAAATATGTTGTGATAACATAAAATATATTAAAACAAAAGGGGAAAAAATATGAATAACAAAAGAACTAATTATTTAATAGCAATATTAAATATTATTGTAGTGATTACAATGATATTAATAACAGTTTTTGCAAGCGACATTGAAAATGCTGTGATGATAACTGATAATTATGGAATAGTAACAGTAGAATCTTTATATGGGTGTCGTGCATTGGAAATTTTTGCTTATAATATTAAACTGATTTTTATGATGGCGTGTGGATCTTTGGCAATCACTAATATTGTTTCTGCAATACAAAATAGGAAAAATAAAAAAATATTTTTCTGGCAATTAACATTTGGAATTCTAATATTATACACGGGCACATATTTACTTGATTTATTAGATTATGATATTGAAGAATGGTCTATAAGAATAATAGTTGGAGTTATACCTATAATATTTGCAATTATAAATATAATAAAAACAAGAAAAAATAAGCCAACAAGAATTCAATTTATATCATATATAATTGCAATTGTTATAGCAATAGTGGGGTTAATATTTCCAGAAATAACAATTCTTTTTATTTGGAATGTAATTCTAATAATAATGCAATTTATATATATACATAAACAAGAAAAAAATATAGAGGAAAGTAATGTAAAAAAAATTGCTAATATAATATTGTATTATGTTATTGAAACTTTAATTGTAATATTATTTTTTAGTATATCAGCAATTAGTATAGTTAATACAAAGGTAAATGAGGCTAGGTATGAAAAGGAGTTCTCGAACATATACAAAAAAATATATAATATGCAGGGAGTAGAAAATGATGAAACTTACATTCCAGTAGAAAAGAATTCTAAATATGGATATATTGACGAAAATAACAAAGAAAAAATTGCATGTGAATATGATAGAGTTACTTTTTTTCAAAAGGGGGAAATCAATGGTAAGGAATGCCACTTTGCACTAGCAGAAAAAGATAAATGCGATTATATAATTT